>NZ_BAAAMU010000039.1:68954-83093 GCF_039529435.1 Nonomuraea maheshkhaliensis | reverse complement strand
CCCGCTGCGGCTGGGCAGCACGGCCCGGCGCCGCCGCGTCGTGGCCGGCCGGTGCGCGGGACGCCCGGTGCCGAGCGTGGCACGCAGCGGCGCGAGGGTGTCGCCGGAGATCCGCCCCGCCCACACCAGGTCCCACAGCGCGGACACCAAGGTCGCGTCGTCCAGCGAGCCGACCTGGTCGGAGATCCCGCGGAAGAACAGCGCCCCACCCCCGCCGAGCAGCTCAAGCACCCGCTCGTGCACCGGCGTCATGGTGATCTCGGCGGGTTCGGGCATCAGCAGCGGCGCCGTGTCGGCGAAGTAGAGCGACACCCATCCGTCACCGCCGGGCAGCGAGCCCTGACCCACCCACATCACGTCACCCGCCGAGGTCAGCTCGTCGAGCAGCGCCGGATGGTAGGCGGGCACCCGCGACGGCAGTACCAGGGTCTCCAGCGCCGAGGCGGGCACGGCCGCTCCCTGGAGTTGTTCGATGGCGCGGACGAGGGAGTCCATGGCCCGGGCCGCGCCGATCGACTCACCGCGCGGCCCGCCGACGCCGCTTCCCGTGCCGGAGCCGGTGACGCCGTGCCAGGCGGGCAGGAACAGCGCGAGCGTCTCGGGGGCGACCGGCTCGACCTCCTTGCGCAGCCTGGCCAGCGACCTGCGGCGCAGCATCCGCAGCACGCCCGCGTCGCACCACTCCTCGCCGCGCCCGCCCGGCCGGAACTCGCCGTTGACGACCCGCCCGGTCGCGGCCAGCCGCCGCAGCGCGTCGCTCACCACGGCCACGCCGAGCCCGAACCTGGCGGCGGCCGTGTCGGCGTGGAAGGGCCCGCGCGTGCGGGCGTGCCGGGCGACGAGGTCGGCCAGCGGATCGGGCACCGGCTCCAGGAAGGCGTGCGGCACCCCCACAGGCGGCGGCACGCCCAGCGCGTCACGCATGCGGGCCGCGTCCTCGATGGCCGCCCACTGCTCCTCGCCCGCGATGCGCACCCTGATCGCCCGCCGGGCCCGTTCGAGCTCCTCCAGCCAGGCGGGATCGCCGCCGCGCACGCTCACGTCGGGCGCCAGCAGCGGCCCGTGCGAGCGCAGCAGGTCGGCGAGGTCCTCCGGGTCGCGCAGCGGCCGGTCGAGCCTGGCCAGCTCGCGTTCGCTGTCGGAGATCACGTCGGGGTCGAGCAACTCGCGCAGGTCGGCCTGGCCGAGCAGCTCGGCCAGCAGCGTGGTGTCCAGCGCCAGGGCCTGCGCCCGGCGTTCGGCCAGCGGGGCGTCTCCCTCGTACATGAACGCGCCTACGTAGTGGAACAGCAACGAGGCCGCGAACGGCGAGGCCTGCGAGGTCTCCACCTCCACCAGCCGCACCCGGCGCGCGGCGATGTCACGCATGAGCCGCACCAGGCCCGGCACGTCGAAGACGTCCTGGAGGCACTCGCGCATCGTCTCCAGCACGATCGGGAACGAGGCGTATCGGGAGGCCACGCCCAGCAGGTGGGCGGCGCGCTGCCGCTGCTGCCACAGCGGGCTGCGCCGGCCCGGCGTGCGGCGCGGCAGCAGCAGCGCCCGGCCCGCGCACTCCCTGAACCGGGAGGCGAACATGGCCGATCCGCCCAGCTCCTCGGTGACGATCTGCTCGATCTCCTCGGCGTCGAACGCCGCCACGTCGGTCGGCGGCTCGGCCAGCGTGTCGGGGATGCGCAGCACGATGCCGTCGTCGGAGTGGACGGCCTGCACGTCGATGCCGTAGCGCTCGCGCAGCCGCCGGTTGATCGCCAGCGCCCACGGGGCGTGCACCCGCGCGCCGTAGGGGGAGTGGATCACCACCCGCCAGTCGCCGAGCTCGTCGTGGAAGCGTTCGACCAGCAGGGTGCGGTCGTCGGGCACGTAGCCGGTCGCCTCGCGCTGCTCCTTGAGGTAGGACAGCAGGTTGCCCGAGGCGAACTCGTCGAGGCCCGCGGCGCGCATCCGTTCGGTGGAATCCTGTCTGGCCTGCTCGCGCAGGAACTGCCCGATCGCCCGCCCCAGCTCGGCCGGCCGGCCAGGCGCGTCGCCGTGCCAGAACGGCAGCTTGCCCGGCTGGCCGGGCGCGGGGGAGACGAGCACCCGGTCGGCCGTGATGTCCTCGATCCGCCAGGAGGTCGCGCCCAGCACGAACACGTCGCCGACGCGCGACTCGTAGACCATCTCCTCGTCCAGCTCGCCCACCCTGGAGGCCCGCTCGCCGACCAGGAAGACGCCGAACAGGCCGCGGTCGGGGATCGTGCCGCCGTTGGTGACCGCCAGCCGCTGCGCGCCCGGCCGCCCCCGCAGGGTGCCGGTCACCCGGTCCCACACGATGCGCGGGCGCAGCTCGGCGAACTCCTCGCTCGGGTAACGCCCGGCCAGCATGTCGAGCGTGGCCTCCAGCGCGCTCCTCGGCAGCGTCGCATAAGGGGCGGCCCGCTTGACCACCTCTTCGAGCTCGTCGACCGTCCACTCGTCGAGCGCGGTCATCGCCACGACCTGCTGGGCCAGCACGTCGAGCGGATTACGCGGATAGCGCAGCTCCTCGATCAGCCCGCTCTTCATCCGTTCGGCCACCACGGCCGTCTGCACCAGATCGCCACGGTATTTCGGGAAGATGACCCCCCTGGACACCGCGCCCACCTGGTGGCCCGCCCGCCCGATGCGCTGCAGCCCGCTGGCCACGCTCGGGGGCGCCTCCACGCAGGCGACCAGGTCGACCGCGCCCATGTCGATGCCCAGCTCAAGGCTGGAGGTGGCGACCACGGCCGGCAGGCGGCCCGACTTCAGCGCCTCCTCGATCTGCGCCCGTTCCTCCTTGGAGACCGAGCCGTGGTGAGCGCGTACGATCTCCGACACGACGCCCCCGCCGGATCCGGCCTGCGCCATCATGTCGGCGGGCATCCGCCTGACCGGCCCGGACGTTTGAGACGGCTCCCGCGGCCCCCGGACGCCCGCGTTCCCGGCGCCACCCTCAGCCCTCGACCCGGCCCCGCCTTTCGACTCGGCCCCGCCTTTCGACCCGGCTCCGTTTTTCGATCCGGCCGCGCCCTGCGAGTCGGTCCTGCCCGTTGAATCGCCGCCCGCCGGCCCCGCGTCCAGGCTCGGCTCGACGGCCGGGCCGGTCTCCCAGATCGACAGGTCGACGGCCTCGGCGGCGGCGCCGTGCTCGCGTTCGTAGGCCAGCTCGTTGAGCCGGGTGCACAGCCGTTCGGCCAGCCGCCGCGAGTTGGCGAACACGATCGTGGAGCTGTGTGCCTCGATCAGGTCGAACAGCCGCTCCTCCACGTGCGGCCAGATCGACCGGTTGGCCGGCTCGGGCGCGAACTCCTCCTCCGCCGGCTCCCCGCGTGGCCGGCCCTCCATCTCCGTCATGTCCTCGACGGGAACGACGACCTCGACCTCGATCCGCTTGTCCGACGGCGGCTGCACCACGGTGGCCGGTCGCGCCCCGCCCAGGAACGCGGCCACCTCGCTCACCGGCCGCACGGTCGCCGACAGCCCGATCCGCTGCGCCGGCTTGTCGAGCAGGGCGTCGAGCCGTTCGAGAGTGATGGCCAGGTGAGCGCCGCGTTTGGTGCCCGCGACCGCGTGCACCTCGTCCACGATCACCGTCTCCACGCTCCGCAGCGCCTCCCGCGCCTGGCTGGTGAGCAGCAGGAACAGCGACTCCGGCGTAGTGATCAGGATGTCGGACGGCCTGGCCGCGAACCGCCTGCGGTCCTCGGCAGGAGTGTCGCCCGACCTGATCGCCACCGAGATCTCCGGCACCGGCAACCCCAGCCTGCGCGCCGTCTGCTTCAACCCGGCCAGCGGCGCGCGCAGGTTACGCTCGACGTCGACCGCCAGCGCCTTGAGCGGCGACACGTAGAGCACGCGCGTGCCCGCCTTACCGCCCGGATCGGGCTCGCGCCGCGGCTCGGCGGCCAGCCGGTCGAGCGACCACAGGAACGCGGCCAGCGTCTTGCCCGACCCGGTGGGCGCGACGACGAGGGTGTTGTCGCCACGCGAGATCGACTCCCACGCCCCCTCCTGGGCGGCCGTGGGAGCTTGGAAGGCTCCGGTGAACCATTGCCTGGTCACCTGGCTGAACTGGGCTAGCGAGCTCACCCAGCCATCCTGCCTCGCGCCACCGACAGAAAACCATTTGGCCCGGCGCCGTGCGATTGAGGGGCCGCCCGCGTGGACATACAGCGACCGTGACCATCGATTACGCGGCCATCGAAGCCCGCCGTACGGACATACGAGAGCGTTACGTGTTACCGCACCGGCCATCGAGCAGCGCGCGCGGTCTCCACCACATGGCCCTGCTCTCCTCCGACGTGGAACGGACCATCAAGTTCTACCAAGAACTCCTGGAGTTCCCGCTCACGGAGATCATCGAAAACCGCGACTACAAGGGCTCCAACCACTTCTTCTTCGACATCGGCAACGGCAACCTGCTCGCCTTCTTCGACTTCCCCGGCCTCGACCTCGGGCCGTACCAGGAAGTGCTCGGCGGGCTCCACCACATCGCGATCTCCGTCGACCCCGCCACGTGGGAGCGGCTTCGCGGGAAGCTGGAGATGGCCGGCGTGCCGCACCAGATAGAGAGCGGCGCCTCCATTTACTTCAAGGACCCCGACGGCGCCCGGCTGGAGCTGCTCGCCGACCATCTCGGTGAGATGTACGGCGCGCGGGTGATGTGACCTAACGCCGCGACGCCCTGCGCGTACGCGGCTTGCCCGCACGTGGTGCCTGTCTGATGCCCGCGTGCCGCTCGGCGCGCTCCGCCTTCTCCTCACGTACGGTCTGGCGCAGCGCGCGCAGTAACCGGCGGCGTCTGGTTCTGTTGGCCTTGGTTCTGGCTGTCTTCGGGGGTGAAGACTTGGGGGTCTTTGGCATGAGGATGTCCTACCCACACCTCCGGGGATTCCATACTTGAGTCCATGCGCCTGACGGAGTTCTGGAGACGGATGAACGCCCACTTCGGCGAGACGTACGCCGAGTCGTGGGCCCGCGACTACGTCCTCGCGCCTCTGGGCGGGCGGACCGTGGTGCAGGCGCTGGCTGACGGGGAGAGTGCTAAGACGGTGTGGCGCGCGGTCTGCCAGGTGGAGGACGTGTCGCCCAAGCTGCGGTGATCGGGGCGGGTTGTGGTCGTTCTGGGGTGTTCGTGCCGGTCTCGGGTGGTGTTGCACCGATCGGGTGACTGAACGGACGCGGGTGGCCGAATCGGCTCGGTCGGCCGCACCGGTGGGGGCGCGTACCAGCAGGGGCGACCGTGCCGGAGGGGTGGCCGCGCCGACTGCGCACCTCGACGTACACGGGCGCCCGGCGGTGCCGGTAAGGCCACGACGCTCTAGTCAGGGCGGCCGGAGTGGCCCGGGCGGGTCCGGGCGGTCTTCGTGGTCCTGCTCGTCCGGCGCGAGTGTCCGGCGAAGGGCGGTGGCCGCACGGTCCAGCTCGTCCGCGGAGCCCTGCCCGCCCGGCGACCACAACAGCTGCCATCCGTTGTTCGAGGGGGTGGCGAAGACGATCGTCTGACGGCCGGTGCGAGGATGCCACACCCACAACACCGGATCCTCACCGCCGACCATCCGGCTGACCAGGCCGTAGGCGGGCAGCAGGTCGGCGAGAGCCTCGAGATGGACACGTCGTTCCCCGGTGAAGCCGCTCGCCACGTGCCGCCTCCAACTGTCGCCCTGCACTGAGTCTCCCCAGCTCATCGCGCCTGACAACACACGGTGCCCAACCGTCCGCGTACATCATCGGAGCGCCGTTCTTTCCTGCGGACGCGCATCCCGTCCTCACCCGCCCTCCACCCCAGTACCTGTCCGAATCGCCCGCTCATCCGCGCCCGTTCGCCCTCCGCCCTCGCCCCAACCCCAGCACCGCCCACCAGCACCGCCCACCAGCACCGTCCACCCGCCCTGGACCCCAGTCCTGGACCCCAGTCCTGGACCCCAGTCCTGGACCCGCACAGTCCCGGCCTTGCACGACCCGACCTCGACCTGCGACCCACGGCCCGAGCCTTCGAGAGTCACCCCCCAGCCCCGTCGCCTGCCCGGACCTATGTCACCCAAGCCCAAGAAGCCCAAGCCCTGGCCCTCGACCAGTTCATCCACCAATCCCTCGACCAGTTCATTGAGCGGTTTCGAGTCGAACGGGGTCCAGGAGCCTGATGATCAATGACGACCTGCGTGTTCCTGCTGAGATCGAACAGCCGTTCGGCTACGATATGAAAGCCGGGCCACGTCTTCCCCGACTGCGGCAGAAATTGTCGGTGGCAGGCCGTAGCTTTCACTCGACTGATCGGACCACGACCCTCCAGGGGGAGTTCCATGGCTATCAACGACCGCGAGAAGGCCCTCGAGACCGCGCTCGCTCAGATCGAGCGGCAGTTCGGCAAGGGCTCCGTCATGAGACTGGGCGACGACGCCCGAGCTCCCATCGAGGTGATCCCCACGGGGTCGATCTCCCTTGACGTCGCCCTCGGCATCGGCGGCCTGCCGCGCGGCCGCATCGTGGAGATCTACGGTCCTGAGTCCTCGGGTAAGACCACGATCGCCCTCCACGCGGTGGCCAACGCCCAGCGGGCCGGCGGCATCGCCGCGTTCGTCGACGCCGAGCACGCCCTCGACCCCGAATACGCCAAGAAGCTCGGGGTCGACACCGACGCGCTGCTGGTCTCCCAGCCCGACACGGGTGAGCAGGCGCTTGAGATCGCCGACATGCTGATCAGGTCCGGCGCCGTCGACATCATCGTCATCGACTCGGTGGCGGCCCTGGTGCCCAAGGCCGAGATCGAGGGCGAGATGGGCGACAGCCACGTCGGCCTCCAGGCCCGCCTCATGTCCCAGGCGCTGCGTAAGATCGCCGGCGCCCTCAGCAGCACCGGCACCACCGCCATCTTCATCAACCAGCTCCGCGAGAAGATCGGCGTCATGTTCGGCAGCCCCGAGACGACGACCGGCGGTAAGGCGCTGAAGTTCTACGCCTCGGTCCGGATGGACATCCGCCGCATCGAGACCCTCAAGGACGGCACGGAGGCGGTCGGCAACCGCACCAGGATCAAGGTCGTCAAGAACAAGATGGCCCCGCCCTTCCGCGTCGCCGACTTCGACATCCTCTACGGTGTGGGCATCTCCCGCGAGGGCGGCCTCATCGACATGGGCGTGGAGCACGGCTTCGTCCGCAAGTCCGGCGCCTGGTACACCTACGAGGGCGACCAGCTCGGCCAGGGCAAGGAGAACGCCCGCAACTTCCTGAAGAACCACCCCGACATGGCCAACGAGATCGAGAAGAAGATCAAGGACAAGCTGGGCGTGGGCCCGCGTCTCGACGCCCCCGCCGAGGCCGCCGCTCCGGCTCCGGCCGCAGCCGCTCCTTCGGGGCGGGGCTCGAAGTCCACCCCGAAGCCGGGTGACGTCTGATCGACCACGCATGAGCAGCACGGATCGCTCGCAAGCGTCCCCTCCACCAGACCGGGGCGCTCAGCTTGAGCCCACTTCGTCACGCAGGCGCGACCTGGCCCGTTCGGCCACGGACGGCTGGCCGTCGGTGGATGAGTGGCGCGAGCAACGCATCCGCCTGCGCGCCGCCGAGGCGGCGGAACCCTCCGCCGCCGCCCCGCCGGACACAGACCCCCCACCATCGGAGCCCTCGCAACCACAATCAGACACTCCCCACGAAGACCCTCCAACCCAACAGGCCGCTCCTGACACCACTCCCACGAGCACGCCCCCGGAACCCAGCACATCCCTGGATCCCGGCGGTGACGAGAAGGGTGCCCAGGATGCCCTGCCACGTCCCCAGGACGGTCGGCCACATCCGGACGACTCACAAGATCCACGCAACGACACACCCTCCGCCGAAGCCCGGTCCAAGGCAGGAACCGCGGACGACTGGCACTCCAAGGTGCTGGCCGGAAGCAGTTGGTTCGCATCCGACCAGAGCGACGGCGGCACGGGCTGGTCAAGCAAGGGACGCCGCTCCAGCGGATCCGGCAGAAAGCCCGGTCGTTCCGGAAAGAGGTCCCGATGGTCCGATCGCGAACCTGACGAGCCCGAAGGCACAGCCGGGCGGCCTGGTGAGGAGACCGGACGCTGGGGCGGGAGCTCGGGGCAGCCTGACCCCGAAGAAGGAACGGACCGACTCGCCGACACTTACGGAAGCCGCGCCCGATCAAGCCGCTTCCGCAACCGCCCCGGCAGGTCAAGCAACGGCGAACCCGAACCACACGACAGCGAAGCCGGCTCCCACGACGGCGAAACCGAGCCGCGCGGGGGCCGAATCGGGCCGTCCGGCAGCGATGTTCGGCCGTACGGCGGTGGGGCCGGGTTCCGTGATGGTGACGCCGGCCTGTATGGCGGTGCAGGTGGGCCGCGCGATGGCGACGCTGGGCCGCATGGCGGTGTAGGCGGACCGACCGCCTGTGAAAGCGGGCTATCTGGTGGCGGCGCGTGGTCATCCGGCGATGGGAGCGGGTTTAGCAGCGGTGTAGGCGGATCGCGTGGTGGCGAAGCCGGGCCGCGTGGTGGCGAGGGCGGGCCATCTGATGGGGATGCTTGGCCCTATGGCGGTGGCGGTAATGCTCGGGGTCGTGGCGGTGGGCGTCGGGGCGGTAGACGGAATGGGGACGGTGGTCGGAAGCGGGGGTGGTTGTCTGACGGGCCGGATGAGGGGAGTGGGGCCGGGTCGCAGGCGCATGCCGACCCGGAGTCCGTCGCTCGGGCCATCTGCCTGCGCCTGCTCACCATGGCGCCCAAGACCCGGGCTCAGCTAGCCGAGGCGTTGCGTAAGCGGGACGTGCCGGAGGAGGCCGCTGAGGCGGTGCTGAGCCGGTTCTCCGAGCTCGGGCTGATCAACGATGAGGCATTCGCCGAGGCTTGGGTTGATTCACGGCATCACGGTCGCGGGCTGGCCAAGCGCGCGCTGGCGGCCGAGTTGCGTCATCGGGGTGTCGACAGCGACACGGTGAACGAAGCCGTCGAGCGACTGGACCCCGACCAGGAAGCGGAGACGGCCCGGAGGCTGGTCGAACGTAAGCTCGCCTCCACCAGGTCCCTCGACCCGCAGGTACGGACGCGACGGCTGGCCGGCATGCTCGCGCGCAAGGGCTATCCCTCTGGACTGGCCTTCCGCGTCATCCGGGAGGCGCTTGAGCAGGAGGGCATCGAGATCGAGGAAGACTTCTCCTAACCCCTTGAGCCCTCCCGTCCTCTGCTGGTCGATCGTTTGTGTGGTGGTTCGAGTGCTGCATGGGGGCCTGTGCGGGTCCCGTACCGGCGGCGTCGGAGTTGCGTCGTGCCGAGTGGGGGAACGGTCGTGTTGCGCATTGCTGACCTGGGCGAATCAGGTGGAGTCGGTGGAGATGCACCGTTCTGTGGGATGTGGCCCGTTCTGCTCGGCGGGCGTCGTTCCTTGAGGTGACTTGGAGTGTGTACGGCGGGCACAGAAGCCCCACCACCGCGGGGGTTGTCTGGGTTGGTGGGGATTGGGGGGGTAGGGCGGGGTCGCATACTGGGCTATTCGGGCACTAATGGGGGATATCGGGCTGGATGTGGAGATGCGGGCCTGTAAGACACGCTTGATGACGCGTTTGCTTGCTCGTGACCTGTTCGACGCATAACCTCGACGGCAGTGAGGAGTTACTCCGCGCAGCGCGGATTGCCATACCGGTGAACGACGGACGAACGAGCTTGGATGATCGAGGCGGACGAGGTGTCGGCTGGAGCAGTCGACGCCCGGTCAGCCTTGGCTTGACATCGATACTGGTGAAGACGCCGACCGGGCTCTGCGCAGCGCGCCTGTGACCCCTCCCGTTTTGTGGCCGCGTTATGAGTTCTTGACGACGCGAGGAGGGCGGGGCGTACATGGGGCCGCTGGTCGTGGTGCTGATGGTGGCGGTGCTCGTGCTCGCGTTCGGGATGATCGCGGCGCTCCTCGTCGTCATACGGCGCACTTCGGGCAGCCAGCCCCGCGCCGGCAAGCCGAGTGCCGAGCAGGTGCACGTCGTGCACGAGGAGCTTGAACAGGCGCGTGAAGAGGCGCGGGAGATCCGGCACAAGGCGGAGACCGACGCTGAAGAGATCCTGCGCAGGTCGGAGGCGGCCGCCGAGAGCGCCGCGCAGACGCGGCGGGAGGTCGAGGAGGAGAGCCGGATACTCAAGTCCGAGCTCAAGGAGCTCCGCTCCGACCTCGAACGCCGTGAGGCCAGGCTGGCCGAGCGGGAGCAGCGGCTGGACGAGGAGGCCAGGCGGCAGTCCGAACGGGACAGGAAGCTGGCCGAGACCGAGGTCGAGCTGGCCGACCGCCGGGAGGAGTTGCTCCAGGTCGAGGACGAGCGGCGGGTCATCCTGGAGCGGGTGGCCGGGCTCACCGGCGAGCAGGCCAAAAGCGAGCTGGTCAGGGAGATCGAGAACCAGGCCAAGCGCGAGGCCGCGCTGATCATCAGGGAGATCGAGGGCGCCGCCCGCAAGGAGGGCGAGAAGCGAGCCACGAAGATCGTGACGCTGGCCGTGCAGCGGCTGGCGGTGGAGCAGACGGCCGAGTCGGTCGTCAGCGTGCTGCACCTGCCCGGTGACGAGATGAAGGGCCGGATCATCGGGCGCGAAGGGCGCAACATCCGCGCGTTCGAGTCCACGACCGGGGTCAATCTGATCATCGACGACACGCCGGAGGCGGTGCTGCTGTCGTGCTTCGATCCGGTCAGGCGGGAGACGGCGCGGCTGACGCTGGAGAAGCTGGTGCTGGACGGCCGCATCCACCCGCAGCGCATCGAGGAGGCGCACGACCGCAGCCGCCAGGAAGTGCAGGACCTGTGCGCGCGGGCCGGTGAGGACGCCCTCGTCGAGCTGGGGATCACCGAGATGCATCCCGAGCTGACGCTGCTGCTCGGGCAGTTGCGCTATCGCACCTCGTACGGACAGAACGTGCTCAAGCACCTCATCGAGTCCGCGCACATCGCCGGGATCATGGCCGCCGAGCTGAAGATGAACCAGACGCTGATGAAGCGCTGCGCCCTGCTCCACGACATCGGCAAGGCTCTCACGCACGAGGTCGAAGGCAGTCACGCGCTGATCGGCGCGGAGATCGCCCGCCGGTACGGCGAGGAGGAGGACGTGGTGCACGCCATCGAGGCGCACCACAACGAGGTCGAGGTGCGTACCGTCGAAGCGGTGCTCACGCAGGCCGCCGACGCGATCAGCGGCAGCCGTCCCGGTGCGCGGCGCGAGTCCCTTGAGGCTTACGTCAAGCGGTTGGAGCGGTTGGAGGAGATCGCGCAGTCGTACGAGGGCGTGGAGAAGGTGTTCGCCATGCAGGCGGGCCGGGAGATCCGGGTCATGGTCAAGCCTGACGCGATCGACGACATTCAGGCTCAGGTGATCGCTCGCGACGTGGCCAAGCAGGTGGAGGAGGAGCTCACCTACCCTGGGCAGATCCGGATCACGGTGGTGCGGGAGTCACGGGCGACCGAGTTCGCTCGCTAGGTGCAGGTGCAGGTGCAGGTGCAGGTGTTTGTGCGGGTACGCGTGAATGGTCGGGTTCCGCGTAGCCAGGTTCGGGGGTCGGGGGGTTCAAGGGTCTGAGTGGTTCGGGGATCCGGGATTCAGGGATCCGAGGTCCGGCGTTTGGGGATCCGACGTTCGGGGGTGCGGGGCCGAGAGGTTCGGGATTCGGGGATTCGAGGTCCGGAGGTATGAGGGTGTGGGTGGCCGAGGTTCCCGGGTCCTAGGTTCCGGGGGCTAGGGATCGTGGGTTCGAGGGGTCGGGATCCGGGGTTTGGCGGTCTGGGGTTGGCGAGTCCGAGGATCGGGGGTTCGAGATCCGGGTGGTTGGTGCGGGGCCGAGAGGTTCGGGGGCGAGGTTCGGAGCGCGGGGGTTGCGGGTCCGAGGATCGCGAGTCCGAGGGCCGGGGCGTGGGGGGTTGCGGGTCCGAGGATCGCGAGTCCGAGGGCCGGGGTGCGGGGGGTTGCGGGTCCGAGGTTCAGGGGGCCGGAGGTTCGGGGGGCTAGGGACTGGGGCTGGGGTTTGGGTTAGATGAAGATTTGCTGGTAGAAGGCCAGTTCTGCGGCTAGGGCCGCTGCTCGGGTTTCGGTGCGGCGGAAGCCGTGGGACTCGCCTTCGAAGGCCAGGTACGTGCACGGCACGCCACGTTCGGACAGTGCGTCGGCGAAGGCGGCTGACTGCTCGGGTGGGACCACCGGGTCGTCGAGGCCCTGGAGGAGCAGCATGGGGCGGGTGGCTCCGTCTACGAGGGCCAGGGGCTCTCTGGCGGCGTACACCTGGGGATCCTCCGGCCCGACCAGCCACTCCACGTAGCGTGACTCGAAGTCGTGGGTGTGGGCGGCCAGCGGGGCGAGTGCACTGACGCCGTAGTAGGACACGCCACCGGCGAACACCTCGGAGCTGCAGCAGGCCGCCATCACGGTCCAGCCGCCCGCGCTGCCCCCGCGTACGGCGATCCTGGCGGGGTCGGCCAGGCCCTGCTCGGCCAGCCACCGTGCGGCGGCTATCGTGTCGCGGACGTCCACGAGTCCCCACTGGCCCTTGAGCCGGTCGCGGTAGGCCCTGCCGTAGCCGGTCGAGCCGCCGTAGTTGAGGTCGAGGACGCCGATGCCGCGCGAGGTCAGGAACGCCTTCTCCAGGTCGAGCGCGGTGTCGGCGTGAGCGGTCGGGCCGCCGTGTACGAAGACGACGTAAGGGGGTGGGCCGGACTGCTGCGCGGCTTCGGTGTGGGGTGGGTAGAGGAAGGCGTGCACGTCTTGGTGGGTGGTATCCCCAATCCGTGCGTCTTGGTGGGTGGTGTCGCTGGTTTGTGTGTCTTGGTCGGTGGTGCTGGCGATTCGGGTGTTCTGGTCGGTGGTGTCGCTGATCCGTGCGATCCGATCTGCGGTGCCGCCGATTCGTACGGGGCGGGGGACGGGCAGGTAGGCGGGGTCGGGCAGGGCGGAGGGCGTGGGGGTGAGGGGGTGGTGGGAGCCTGTCGCCGGGTCCACGGTCACGACCGAACGGGGCGTGGTGGGGGCGTACGCGATGCCGGTCACAGCGGTGCCGTCGGTGGCCAGGACGGCGTCCCAGCCGCTGTAAGGGGCCTCGACGTCGGTGAGGGCGCCTGAGGCGGGGTCCAGCAGGCCGAGTCGCAGGTCGCCGCGCCCGTGCAGGACCGCGAGCCGGCCGTCGGCGAGGACCGCGTACGGCATCCCGCCCAGTCGCCACGGCGGCAGCGTGAACTCCTCCTCGGCCGGGTGGAGCGCTCGCGCCCCGTCGCCGTGCAGGCCGATCTCGTAGAGGTTCCACCAGCCCGAGGAGTCGGAGACCAGGTAGAGCCGGGTGTCGTCCTTCCAGGCGGGAGCCAGGACGGATTCGGTGACGCCGCCCCGCACCTCCCAGGAGTCGCCGTCCGAGAGGCGGACGACGCGCAGTTCGGTGCCGTCCCAGGGCATGCGGGGGTGGTCCCAGCAGACATAGGCGAGATGTCGTCCGTCGGGGGAGATGGTGGGAGAGGCGTAGAAGTCGCAGCCGGTGGCCCATTCGCGGATCTCACCGCCGTCGAGCGGGACGGAGACGACGGCTCTGGTGACCTTGCCGTCCTCCGCGTGGTGCTCGCGTACGCACCACACCTGTCCGTCGCGCACCAACGGATCCGCGTAGCGGCAACCCGGCGGAGTGACGGGTTTCGGTTCGCCGTTTTCCGGCAACAGGTAGAGGCGCTGATCTTGCAGGTTGGCGAAGACCACCTCCCCCTCGGGGGTCACCGCGTACGGGCGGCCGCCGTACTCGTGAACCCGGGTGCGCGCGCACCACGGGGCGGGCAGCAGGTCACGACGGGTGCCGTCGGCGGCGCGGCGCACGACCGTGGTACGCCCGCCGTCGTCGGGACGGTCCTCGGTCCACCACGTCCGGCCGTCCATGAGCGTGGGCCAGCCGGGACGTACGGCGGAGCCGGCCACGTCTCTGGTCGAAATGGGGGAGGGCCAGAAAGGCATACCTCGCATCCTGCCGGAAGATCGCCGGGCGTGCGGTGCTGTCCTCACAGTTCAGCCCGCGTGAACGGCTCCGGGGGAGAGGAGGGGAGGGGGCCGGGGCAGCGTTCAGTCGCTGAGAGGTTCAGCCAGGGGTGGCTGGGCGTGCCTCAGCCAGGGTGTGGTTGGACGGTGGCTGGGTGTGGTT
>NZ_BAAAMU010000039.1:0-68854 GCF_039529435.1 Nonomuraea maheshkhaliensis | reverse complement strand
CGGCCTGGGGTGTGGTTGGACGGTGGCTGGGTGTGGTTCGGCCTGGGGTGTGGTTGGACGGTGGCTGGGTGTGGTTCGGCCTGGGGTGTGGTTCCACGGTGGCCGGGCGCGGGTTCGGTCGGAAGGTGTTGCCGGCCGGGCGCGGTTCGGCTCGGAGGCGGTTCACAGGCAGCAGCCACGGTGGTGGCCGGTTCAGGAGCGGCAGGCGGCCCGGTACACCCCGTGTGACCCGTTCAGGGGCAGCCTGCCGGGCGGGGCAGGGAGGAGGGGAGTGCGACACCCGCGCGGCCGAACCACTTGTTCAGCAGGCGCGTCGTCGTCCCGTCGCGCCACATCGAGGCGATGGCGCGATTGACCGCCTGGCACGTCTCGACGTCGCCCTTCTTCAGGCCGACGCCCCACTTCTCCCAGCTGATCGGCTGGTTGAGCAGCCGGAACATGCCGGGGTCGTGCTCGGCGTACCCGGCCAGGGTCAGGTTCTCGGTGCTGACCGCGTCGAGGCGGGCCTCGACGAGCTTGCGTACGCAGTCGGAGTAGTTCGCGGCCGGCACCAGCTGGGCCGGCAGGTCGAGCATGCCGTCCGGCGGCGGGTCGACGATCCGCCGGTACGAGTTCGAGCCCTCGGCCAGGCAGATCCGCTTGCCGCGCAGGTCTTGCACCCTCTTGATGGCCATGTCCCCGGCCCTGACCATGGTGTCCTGGGGCACGATCACGTACGGGCCGGCGAAGGTGACCTTGGGCTTGCGGGACTCCGTGATGGAGTAGGAGGCGACGATCATGTCCACGGTGCCGTTCTGGAGCAGCGCCTCGCGGGTGGACGACGGCGACTCGCGCCAGGTGATCTTGACTTTGGCGCCGTCGGCGAGGTTGGCGACGATGTAGCGGGCGACGTCCACGTCGAACCCCTGGGGATCGCCCGAGCCGGAGCGCATACCCAGGCCCGGCTGGTCCCATTTGGTGCCGACGACGACGGTGCGGGCGCCCTTGATCTTGTCGGCGACGGTGGTGTACGAGCCTCCGCCGCCGCACCCGGCCAGTCCTGCCGTCACGGCCACGGCCACGGCGAGTGCCGCCGCGCGCATGGCCACCCTGAACTTCCCCACGACTATGGGTAACCCACGTGAGCGGTGCGGAACGCGGATTCGACGCAGTCGTGGGTGTTTCTTGGCGATCTATAGGGAGAAAGGCGACAAAGTTGAGGGCTCGTCAAGGTGGCAAACGCCTGAGGCCAAGCCCGAGAGCCCGTCAGGGCGGCGGGCGCCAGCACGCCCGCCGCCCCGCGGTCACTCGAGGGGTTTGTCAGGACCCAGGCCGCCACCAGCGGTGCCCTGACCGGCACCGATGCCGACCTCGGCCGATCCGGGCGCCGCGATCGGGGCGGCCGCCGTCTTGCGGCTGCGCCTGCTGCGCCCCTCCAGCCAGGTGGCCAGGTAGCTCAGTGCCATGTTGAGCGCCACGTAGATGATGCCGACGACGATCGCCGCCGGGATCAGCGAGCCGAAGAAGCGGGCCGGCATGATCTTGAAGCCGGTGTTGAGCAGGTCGACGTACGCGATGATGTAGCCGAGCGCGGTGTCCTTCAGCAGCACCACGAGCTGGCTGACGATCGCCGGCATCATCGCGGTGATGGCCTGCGGCAACAGCACCAGCCGCATCACCTGGTTCTTGCGCATGCCGACCGCGTACGCGGCCTCCGACTGCCCCTTCGGCACGGCGTACACGCCGGCTCTGACGACCTCGGCCAGCACGGAGCCGTTGTAGAGGGTCAGGCCGAGCACGACCGCGAAGAAGGCGTAGTCGCCGCCGCCCATGAGCATGGGCGCCAGGTAGAAGATGAAGAAGATCAGCAGCAGCAGCGGGATGGCCCGGAACACCTCGACCACCGCGCCGGCCGGGATCCGGATCCACGCGTGGTCGGAGAGCCTGGCCAGGCCGAAGACCGAGCCGAAGGCCAGCGCCAGCACCGCCGAGACGGCCGCCGCCTCCAGGGTGCCGATGAGGCCGGGGATGATGTAGAACTCCCAGGTCTCCCACTGCAGGAACGGCTGCCAGATCTTGCCTTCGAACTGGCCCTTGGCGTCGAAGCCGCGGTAGACGCCGTACAGGACGGCGACGACGGCGACGACGCTGATCACCGTGAGCGCGTGGTTGCGCAGCCGCCCGCGCGGGCCGGGGGCGTCGAACAGTACGGACGTGCTCATCGGGCCACCGCCAGACGTCGCGACAACCAGCCGGTGAAGAATCCGATGGGCATGGTGAGCGCCATGAAGGCGACGACGATGCCGAGGAAGATCGGAATCGACGCGCCGGTCGTGTCGAAGGTGATCTTCATGACCGCCGCGGCGTCGGCGAGGTAGCCGCCCGCGGTGGCCACCGTGGTGTTCTTGATCATGGCGATCATGACGCTGCCCAGCGGCGCGACGACCGCGCGGAACGCCTGGGGCAGGACGATCATCCGCAGCGACTGCATGAACGTGAGTCCGATCGCCCTGGCCGCCTCCGCCTGGCCCATCGGCACGGTGTTGATGCCGGCGCGCAGCGACTCGCAGACGAAGGCCGCGGTGTAGACCGACAGGCCCATCGCCACGATCCAGAACGAGTTGGTCGACGGCACGTCCGAGAAGACCAGGCCGAGCTGGTCGCTCAGGCCCAGCGCGGAGAACGCCAGCACCAGCGTGAGCGGGGTGTTACGCACCACGTTGACGTATATGGTGCCGGCCGCGCGAAGGACCGGCGTGGGTGAGACCCGCATCGCCACCAAAATCGTGCCGAGGATCAGGGAGGCGACGGCCGCCACGAGGGACAGCTTGACGTTCTCCAGGAATCCCAGCCCGAGGTCCGGGGCGTATTTGATTAGTTCGTCCATCGTGCTCCACCGCATAGGACGGCGGCGGCCGGGTCACCGCGGCCCGCCCCTGGAGTGATCAGGCGCAACCCTCGGCGGGCGGCGCGGTCTCGGACAACTTCAGGCCCTGGATGCCGCCGAACCACTTGTCCAGCAGCTGCTTCATGGTGCCGTTGTCCCACAGCTTCTTCACCGCGGTGTTGAGGGCCTCACACGTCTTGGTGTCGCCCTTCTTCAGGCCGATGCCGTACTTCTCGTCCGTGAAGCCCTGGCCCAGCACCTTGAAGTTGCCGCCCGCCTGCTTGGCGAAGCCCGCCAGGATCAAGTCGTCGGTGGTGACGGCGTCGAGGTTGCTGCCGGTCAGCTTCTGCACGCACTCGGAGTAGTTGCCGGCGTCGACGGTCGTCGCGTCGATGTCGAGCTCACCGTCCGGGGGCGGGTCGGTGATGCGCTTGTAGGAGTTGGAGCCCGCGGCCTTGCAGATCTTCTTGCCCTTGAGGTCCTGAGGGCTGTTGATCGAGGTGTCGTCCTTGCGGACCATCACGTCCTGGTGCGCCACGACGTAGGGGCCGCCGAAGGTCACCTTGCCCTTGCGCTCCTCCGTGATGGAGTAGGTGGCGAAGATGATGTCGACCGTGCCGTTCTGGAGGAACGGCTCGCGGTTGGACGAGGCCGACTCCTTCCACTCGATCTTCACGTCCTTGCCGCCGGCCACTTCCTTGAGCACGGCTTTGGCCACGTCGACGTCGAAGCCCTCGGGCTCGTTGCCCATCTTCAGGCCCAGGCTGGGCTGGTCCCACTTGGTGCCGACCACGATCGTGCCGCCGCCTGCGATCTTGTCGGCCACGTTGGCGTACGACTCACCGCCGCCACCGCCACAGGCGGTCAGGCCCGCGGCCAGAGCCGCCATGGAGAGCACTGCTCCCGTTCGACGCATGTGCATGTGTACCTGCCTCAATAGTCAGTGCGTGAGGATCTTCGAAAGGAAGTCTCGCGCCCGGTCCGTCTGCGCATTGGTGAAGAACTCGTCGGGAGTGTTCTCCTCGACGATCTGCCCCTCGGCCATGAACACCACCCGGTTCGCGGCCCGGCGGGCGAACCCCATCTCGTGCGTGACGACCATCATGGTCATCCCGTCACGTGCCAGCCCGATCATGACATCGAGGACCTCTTGCACCATCTCGGGGTCGAGTGCGGAGGTCGGCTCGTCGAACAGGATCATTTTCGGGTCCATGGCCAGTGCTCTGGCGATCGCCACACGTTGTTGCTGACCGCCGGAGAGCTGGGCCGGATATTTGTCCGCCTGCGCGGCGATGCCCACTCTTTCGAGCAGTTCCATCGCCCGCTGGTTGGCGGCGTCCCTGGCCTTGCCGCGCACCTTCATCGGGCCGAGCGTGACGTTTTCCCGGATGGTCTTGTGGGCGAACAAGTTGAACGACTGAAAGACCATCCCGACGTCGGAACGCAGCCTGGCCAACGCCTTGCCCTCGTCGGGCAGCACCTGGCCGTCAAATATGATCTTGCCGTCGTTGATCGTCTCCAGCCGGTTGATCGTGCGGCAGAGCGTCGACTTCCCGCCGCCCGAGGGACCGATGACGACCAATACCTCGCCACGAGAGACGGTCAAGTTGATGTTCTTCAGGACATGCAGCGCCCCGAAGTGCTTGTTGACGTTCTCCAACTGCACAAGTGGAGTGGCGTCGCCGTTCTCCGTCATGGAGTAAAACGTAGAGGGCGTTAGAACGCTGTGCACTAACCGAGCGGTACCGATCCGATCACATCATGCCATCAAGCAGGCCTTTTAGATCGGTCCGGGCAGTCCCAAGGCCGACACCGACTACCCTTGAACGTGCCATGACTGTGACTCAGGAGGGCGCCCGCACCTACGAAGTGCGCACATACGGGTGCCAGATGAACGTCCACGACTCCGAGCGGCTGTCAGGCCTGCTGGAGGACGCCGGCTACGTGGCCGCTCCCGACGGGGAGGCGGCCGACGTCGTCGTGTTCAACACGTGCGCCGTGCGGGAAAACGCCGACAACCGCCTCTACGGCAACCTCGGCCACCTCAGACCGGCCAAGGTGAGCAACCCGCGCATGCAGATCGCCGTCGGCGGCTGCCTGGCCCAGAAGGACCAGGGCGAGATCGTCCGCAAGGCGCCGTGGGTCGACGTCGTGTTCGGCACGCACAACATCGGCTCGCTGCCGGTGCTGCTCGAACGGGCCCGCGTCGAGGGCGAGGCGCAGGTCGAGCTGAAGGAGTCGCTCGAGGTCTTCCCCTCGACGCTGCCGACCAAGCGCGAGTCCGCGTACGCCGCCTGGGTGTCGGTCTCGGTCGGCTGCAACAACACCTGCACGTTCTGCATCGTGCCGTCGCTGCGCGGCAAGGAGAAGGACCGCCGGCCCGGCGACGTCCTCGCCGAGGTCAGGACGCTGGTGGAGCAGGGCGTGCTTGAGGTCACCCTGCTCGGCCAGAACGTCAACACCTACGGCGTGGAGTTCGGCGACCGGCTGGCCTTCGGCAAGCTGCTGCGCGCCTGCGGCGACGTCGAGGGGCTCGAACGGGTCCGCTTCACCTCGCCGCACCCCGCCGCGTTCACCGACGACGTGATCGCCGCCATGGCGGAGACGCCCAACGTCATGCACCAGCTGCACATGCCGCTGCAGTCGGGCTCCGACCGGGTGCTGCGGGCGATGCGCCGCTCCTATCGGGCCGAGCGCTACCTCGGCATCATCGAACGCGTACGCGCCGCCATGCCCGACGCGGCCATCTCCACCGACATCATCGTCGGCTTCCCCGGCGAGACCGAGGAGGACTTCCAGGCGACCCTCGACGTCGTCCGGCAGAGCCGCTTCGCCAACGCCTTCACCTTCCAGTACTCCATCCGCCCCGGCACGCCCGCGGCCACGATGGCGGACCAGGTGCCCAAGGAGGTCGTTCAGGAGCGCTACGAGCGGCTGGTGGCGCTGCAGGAGGAGATCTCATGGGAGGAGAACAAGAAGCAGGTCGGGCGGACGCTCGAAGTGCTGGTAGCCGAGGGCGAGGGGCGCAAGGACGAGGCCACCCGCCGGCTGTCGGGGCGCGCGGCGGACAACCGGCTCGTGCACTTCGCGGTGGGCGAGGAGACGCCGCGGCCCGGTGACATGGTGACGGTCGAGGTGACGTACGCGGCGCCGCACCACCTGGTGGCCGACGGGGCCGTGCTGGGGCTGCGGCGGACCAGGGCGGGAGACGCCTGGGAGGCCCGCCAGGGCGGCGGGAGCTCGGGCGGCGGCCCGGGGGTGCTGCTGGGCATGCCCACCGTCGGACGGCCCGCTCCGCTGCCGGCCTCGACAGGGGCCTGCTCGGCGCACTGACGACGGTCGGGCCGCCTGCGCCGTCGCCGGTCCCGCCGGGTCCATCCGGCGCGCCGGCGACGGGCGGCCTGTGCCGTTGCCCGTCTCGCCGGGCTCTTCGGCCTACCGCTGAGAAGGGCGGCTCCGGATCATCCGGGGCCGCCCTTCGCCGTGCCGGGGTCTACCGCGTGAGGCGGTCGAGCATGTCGTAGCAGGGGCGGCGGCGGAAGTCGTGCATGGTGGCGCAGGGGTCGGGGCCCGCGCGGCCCGGCGGGGCCGGCCTGGACGCCGGGTGGGACGGCGGGTGGGACGGCTGTGGTGCGATCGGCCGTGATGACGGTGGCCGCAGTGGCTGGGACGGCAGGGGCGGTGGGGTGAGGCCGCCGGGTGACGGGCGTACGTCAGGGGGGACCTGTGGGGTGGCCCGCGGGGCGGGTCGGACCTTCGGGGGGCGGTTCCCGTCCCTGCCAGGTCGGCGCGGGTCCGCGTCCTCGGCGACGGGGGTGACCGGCGGGCCGGCCGTCGCCGAGGGGATGAGCGGCAGGTTCGCGCCCACGGCCGGCAGGTCGGCGCCCACTGGGGGCGGTTCCGCGCCCACCGGAGGGAGGTGCGCTCCCCAGGGCGGCAGGCTCGCATTCGGGGGCGGAACGGTTTCGATCCACGGGGGCGTCAGCGGGCCGAGCATGACGTCGGCGGGCTGGGCCGTCGGGAATTGGAGCGTTCCAGCCATGGGCGCCACCGACGGCGGAAGGACGGTCGCCGTCGGTGGCGTATTCGATGCCGAGAGTGGTATTGATCTTGGGGAAAGCGGGGTTTCCTGATCCATTTCCTGAGGTGTTTGCGGTGACGGTTCCTTACTGTTGGTGAATGCCAGGAATATCCCCAGCGCCGCTGTGACGAGCACCCCGGTGGCTCCGGCCACGGGTGCCAGGTTGGCGCGGCTACCTGGGCTAATGGATCTAAGGGGGGACAAGTCGTGATTCCTTTGTGATTGTTGTGCGAGCATTCAGCTGTTGCGGCTAGTGTGGTCCATCACCCGCGGAAGCCGGCGAGCTTTCCCCGATACGACCGCAGGGAGCTGTAACGCCATGCAAGATCCGATCGAGGCGGATCGCCAGGAGATCCTCTCCGGGCCGGGAGACACCCGCCTGGAAAACAGGGCGTCGGGAAACAGACGACCGAGGCAGAAGAGCAACAAGACCCTTCTCATCGCCGGTTCGGCGCTCATCGCCGTGCTCGTGGCCGGTGGCGCCGGTTACATGCTGGCCTCGAACCCCTTCGGGAGCGCCCGGCAGGGCGGCGGCCCCGAGACCTCCCAGAGCGCCGACGCGAACCAGGAGCAGGGCGGCGACGACGCCACGGCGGGCGACGTCACCGCCGACTCTCCCGCCGACTCCTCCGCCGATTCCCCTGGGGACGACCGTACGGGCGACGCTCCCGAGGACGACGGCAGCATGGGCGACGTGGCCGCCGGGGTCCCGGACGGCGGCGACCGGCCCGGTACAGGTGACAGAGCCGGGGACACGACGGGCAACACGGGCACCGACTCCGCCAAGACCGGCACCAACAAGAAGCCCGCGACGACGGCCCCCACCAAGTCGCCCCAGTCCTCAGGCGCCGGCACTCCTTCCGAGGCCGACAGCCCGGCGGACGGCCCCGGCGGACTCGTCTCCGGCCAGTGCTCGAAGAGCGGCTGCTGAGCACGTCTCCGGTGACGGGCGCCAGGGTGAGCTCGCGGCGGCCGGCCCGACGCCAGGCGGCATGGACGGCTCGCGGGGGCCGGTCCTGACGTCGGGCGGCGATGACGGCTCGTGGTGGTCGGGTGTCCGGCGAAGTGGCTTGCCGTTTATGGGGCTTACTGGCCCTTCGGAGGAGCCGGTGCCGTGCGTAGGGTCGGGGTATGACGACTGACAGAGCGTCCGGGCTGCGTGCCCTGCACGTGCCGGGAACCCCTTTGGTGCTGCCCAACGTCTGGGACGCCGCCTCCGCCCGCGCCGTGCAGGCGGCCGGGTTCCCCGCGGTCGCCACCGGCAGCGCCGCGGTCGCGCGGGTGCTCGGCTACGAGGACGGTGAGCGTACGCCCGTCGGGGAGATGATGGCCGCCATCGCCCGGGTGGTCAGGGCCGTGGACCGGCCCGTCACGGCGGACGTGGAGCGCGGCTACGGCCTCAAGCCCGCGGAGCTGGCCGAACGCCTGCTCGCGACCGGGGCCGTGGGCTGCAACCTGGAGGACTCCCTGCCCGGCGGCGGCGAGATGGTGGATCAGGACGAACAGGCCGGGTTCCTCGCCGAGGTGCGGGCGGCGGCCGGCGACGGGCTGGTGATCAACGCGAGGGTGGACCTCTACCTGCGCGGACAGGTGACGCGCGAGGAGGCGCTGGCGCGCGGGCGGCGTTACCTGGAGGCGGGGGCCGACTGCGTGTACCCGATCGGGCTGGCCGACGCGGACGAGATCCGGGCACTGGTCGAGGGCCTCGGCGGGCCGGTCAACGTGCTGTTCAGACCGGGGACCCCCGGGCTGGGCGAGCTGGCCGCGCTGGGGGTGGCCAGGATCAGCTTCGGCAGCGGCCTGCACCAGGCGTCCCAGACCTACACGGAGCGCCTGCTCGCCGAGATAAGCGCGGGCCACGACCCGTACTGACACAACGGCAGGGGCCGTGCCGGACGAGGCGGGAGCCGGACGTACGCTTGCGCTCGTGCTTGTCGCCGCGGCCGTGTGCCCGCTCACCCCGCTGGTCGTCCTGGGGATGCCCGACCTCCGCTCCGCCTGCCACACCGCGATCGCCACGCTGCGCGACGCGCGGCCCGACGCGCTGATCGTGGTGGGCGGCGCGCCCGCCAACCGCGCGTACGACGGCGACGCGGCGGGCAGCCTGCGCCCCTGGGGCCCGGAGCTCGCGGCGGGCAGGGGCGAGCCGGTGCTCCCGCTGTCGCTGACCGTGGCCCGCCTGCTCCTCGGAGCGCACGGACCCGACGCCTTCCAGTCGGTGGCCTGGGCCGCCCCGGCCGAGGACTGCGCCAAGCTCGGCGAACAACTGGCCGATCGCGCGGACAGGGTGGCGCTGCTGGTCATGGCCGACGGCTCGGCCTGCCTCAGCCCGAAGGCCCCCGGCAAGTACGACGACGCGGCCGGCCCCTGCAACGACCGCATCGCCCAGGCCCTCGCCGGCGGCGACCCCGCACCCCTGGCCGCCCTCGACCCGGAGGAGGCCGACAGGCTGTGGGTGAGCGGCCGGTCCGCCTTCCAGGTGCTGGCGGGCGCCGCGGACGGGCGGGACTACGAGGGGCGGCTGCTCATGGAGACGGCCCCGTTCGGGGTCGGCTATCTCGTCGGGACGTGGACGGTCTGACGCTTCGGCACCGGGATCCGCATCAGGTCGCGGGCCGTCACCACCTCGCCGTCGAAGTTGCGCCGTACTTCCGCGACGAAGTCCGGCTCGTCGTCGAAGCCGTACCGTTCGGAGAAGTGCGTGAGCACGAGCCTGCGCGCCCCCGCGTCCGCCGCCACCACCCCGGCCTCGAACGCCGTCAGATGCCCGTACTCCTTGGCCAGCGCGCTCTCCGCCGACAGGAACGTGGACTCGATCACCAGCAGGTCGACCCCTGAGGCCAGCTCGAAGACCGCGTCGCAGAGCCGGGTGTCCATGATGAACGCCACGCTCTGCCCCGGTCTGGGGACGCTGCACTCGGCCAGGGTGACGCCGCGCACGGAGCCGGCGCGCTGGAGCTCGCCGATGTCGGGGCCGCGGATGCCGTGAGCGGCCAGCTTGCCGGGCAGCATGCGGCGGCCGGGCGGCTCCTGGACGCGGTAGCCGTACGACTCGACGGGGTGGGACAGGCGGCGCGCGATGAGCGGGCCGACGCCGGCCAGGTCACCGGTGAGCGGATGTTCGGCGATGACCGAGGTGTCGGCGAACACGGCGGCGTGGCGCAGCCGCCGCCAGTAGGTCTGGCCGGAGGCGGGGAAGACTGCCCGCACCGGATGGCGTACTTTGTCGCGTGCGATGCGCTGGACGACCCCGGGGACGCCCAGGCAGTGGTCGCCGTGGAAGTGGGTCACGCAGAGCCAGTGGACGTCGTTGGCGCTCAGGCCGGCGTGCACCATCTGCCGCTGCGTGCCCTCGCCCGGGTCGAACAGGAAGCCCTGGCCGTCCCAGCGCAGGAGGTAGCCGTTGTGGTTACGGTGTCGGGTAGGAACGGCGCTGGACGTGCCCAGCACCACGAGCTCACGTGAGGACATGATGACCGCCAACGAGGAGACGGTCGCCTTCGCCGAGGTGGAGACGCCGGTGGGGCCATTCGTGCTGGCCGTCACCGAGACCGGGCTCGTCGCGTCGGGCTGGGGCTCCCGCGCCCGGGTGTCCGGCCGGCTCGACCTGGCTGAGGTTCATGATGCGGATCGTACGGCTTTCGCCGTCGCCGAGCTGAATGCTTATTTCGCCGGTGAGCTGAAGCGGTTCGAGACGCCGATCGACTGGCGGCTGATGTCGGGCTCGCGGCTGCGGGTGCTGCGCGCCCTGCACGGGGTCCCGTACGGGAGCGCCGTCACCTACGGCGAGCTGGCCACGCTCAGCGGCTCCAGCGTGCCCGCCCGCGGCATCGGCTCGATCATGGGCTCCAACCCGATCCCCATCGTGGTGCCCTGCCACCGGGTCGTCGCGGCGGGCAACGGGCTGGGCGGCTTCAGCGGCGGCGAGGGCGTGGAGACCAAGCGCTGGCTGCTGACCCACGAGGGTTATCTGCAGCCGACGCTCCTCGATCTCTAGCAGACTTGTCGCCGTGCGCCAGCAGCCAGTCATCGCCGTCGTGGGTCCCACGGCCGCAGGAAAGTCCGATCTCGCCGTCGACCTCGCCCTCCGGCTGGGGGGCGAGTGCGTCAACGCCGACTCCATGCAGCTCTACCGGGGCATGGACATCGGCACGGCCAAGCTCACCGAGGCCGAGCGGCGGGGGGTCCCGCACCACCTGCTGGACATCTGGGACGTGACGGTCACCGCCAGCGTGGCCGAATACCAGAAGCTGGTCAGGGCCGTCATCGACGCCGTCGAGGTGCCGGTGCTGGTCGGCGGGAGCGGCCTGTACGTGCGCGCGGCCATCGACGAGCTGGAGTTCCCCGGCACCGACCCGGAGATCAGGGCCCGGCTGGAGGAGGAGCTGGCCGAGCTCGGCCCAGGCCCCCTGCACGAGCGCCTGCGCGGGCGTGACCCGGCCGCCGCCGCGGCCATCCTGGCCAGCAACGGCCGGCGCATCGTGCGCGCGCTGGAGGTGATCGAGCTGTCCGGCCGCCCATTCTCGGCCACCATGCCGTCCTACGACGCCGTCTACCCGAGCGTGCAGATCGGGCTGGAGGTGCCCAGGCCGGTGCTGGACGAGCGGATCGAGCTCAGAGTCGCCAGGATGTGGGAGGCGGGGCTGGTCGGCGAGGTGCGGGCGCTGCTCGGCCAGGGGCTGGCCGAAGGGCGCACGGCCGGGCGGGCGCTCGGTTACGCGCAGGTCATCCGCTTCCTCACCGGCGAGTGGAGCGAGGAGCGGGCGATGACCGAGACGGTCAGGCTGACCAGGCGCTTCGCCAGGCGGCAGGAGTCGTGGTTTCGCAGGGACCCGCGGGTGCGCTGGTTGCCGTACGACGCCCCCGACATCCTGGAGCGATCTCTGGCGCTAATAAACTCCTAGCATGCGCTTTCTCAAGGGGCACGGCACCGAGAACGATTTCGTCATCCTGCCCGATCCCGACGGGATGGCCGACGTACCGGCCACGCTCGTCGCCAAGATCTGCGACAGGAGAGCCGGCATCGGCGCCGACGGGGTGCTCCGGGTGGTGCGCACGAAGCGGAGCCTCGAGGTCGCCGACCAGGCCTCGGCCGCCGAGTGGTTCATGGACTACCGCAACTCCGACGGGAGCATGGCGGAGATGTGCGGCAACGGCGTGCGGGTGTTCGCCCGCTACCTGCTCGACACCGGCGCGGTGAGCGCCTCGGAGTTCGAGATCGCGACGCGGGGCGGCGTGCGGCGGGTCCGCGTCGAGCCGAACGGCGACATCACGGTCGACATGGGCAAGCCCGTGGTCTCCGGCGAGAGCGTGGCCACCGTGGGCGGGCAGGAATACACCGGGCTCGCCGTCGACATGGGCAACCCCCACCTGGCCTGCGCCATCGGCGACCCCGTCGCCCAGCTCGACCTCACCCACCAGCCGGGCTTCGACACCGGCGTCTTCCCGGCCGGGGTCAACATCGAGCTGTTCAACCCGGTCGGCACCAGCCGCGCGGTCATGCGCGTCTTCGAGCGCGGCTCCGGCGAGACCCGCTCCTGCGGCACCGGCGCGGTGGCCACCGCCGTGGCCGCCGCCAACCTGTCGGGCGACACCACCGGCACGTGGACGATCGAGGTGCTGGGCGGCACGCTGACGGTCATCCTCGACGAGGAGACCAGCTACCTGTCCGGCCCCGCGGCCATCGTCGCCAGCGGCGAACTCCTGCTTGCAGAATGATGTTCTGGTAGGGGATGCTGGGTTCACTTCACGCACTGAGAGGTGGACATGGCTGACCCACGCACCACCGCGGCGCAGGTCAAGACGCCGATCGGCCGGCTCGGCGGCGGTTTCATGATCTCAAGAGAAGCCAAGGCGCTCTGCGAGGAGCACGGCCTCGGCCCGCGCGAGCTCTACTTCAGAGGCCGCTGCGGCGTCCTCGGCGAGTGCGACGCCGACGTCGTCACGTCGGTCGCCGTCTTCTTCCCCTCCCAGCACGTGGAGCCGAACTGGAACGGCGGCCGCAAGCTCACGGCCGAGCACGCCGTCGAGCTCTACGCGCAGGCGTGCCAGGCGTGGGGCCGGCGCAACCTGGGCGGCTACGACGGCTGCGCCAGGATCGCCGAGCTGCTGCAGCCGGTCGTCGAGCAGGCGTCGCCGGTGGGCGCGCCGCTGTTCGCGGGGTGGCGGGCCGTCCCGCTGCCCGGCGACCCGCCGGCCAGGGCCGCCCAGTTCATGCACGTCGTACGCGAGCTGCGCGGCGGCCTGCACGCCAACGCCGTGATCGCGGCGGGCATGCACCCGCTGGACGCCACCCTGGCAGCAGACCACCGCGGAGGCCCGCTCGGGAGGTCGGCAGGCGAGGCGATCGCCAGGTTCTTCGAGTGGCCGGAGCCGTACGCCACGCCCGGTCCCGAGCTCGTCGCGCGCCGCGCCGCCGTCGAGGAGACGACGGACGACCTCATGGCGCCCGCGTTCTCGGTCCTCACCGAGGGCGAGTCGGACGAGCTGATCGAGCTTCTGCGTTTTGGGGACGCTCGTTGACCTGGCAGACTGACTGCCCATGGACGTGGACATCTGGGCCTGGGTCGGCGACACCCAGCAGCAGCTTTCCGAGGCGGGCAACGTTGGCCTCGCCATGGCGCTGGGAGACCTCCCCGCACAGGCCTATGAGGGCCGATATCCGCAGCTCGACGTGATGGCCCCGGCCATCGCGCAGCAGGCGGAGACCCTTGAGCTGCCCTGGCTCGAGTTCTACGCCCGCTACTGGCACCTGGTCGGCCGGATCGGCGACAGGGCTCAGGGGGCGGTGGCCCTGGCCGACGTGGAGCAGCTGCTCGCGTTCGCTCAGCGCGAAGACGTGCGTGACTGCCCGGCCACCCCGGCCGCCGTCGAGGCGCTGGCCGTCGTGTGGGCCAACACCGACGGCCCCGGCTACGCGGCCGAGCGTCTGGAGACGCTGGCCGCCGCGCTTGAGGGGATGAGCCCCGAGCGGCCCTCCTTCACGGGCCTGGTGACCCAGTACGTCGCCGCGCTCGTCGACGCGGGCAAGCCGGGCGAGGCCGTGACCTACGCCGAGTCCGCCGTCGAGCGGCTGAAGACGGCCGGCCGCGAGGCCAGCTGGGAGCTGAGCGCGGAGAGCGCCCGCGCGCTGCTGGCCGCCGACGGCGCCGAGGACGCGCTGACCGCGCTCCAGGCCGCGGCCGGGTTCCAGGCCGACGACCCGGTGGCCAAGGAGCACCGCGACGGCGTGCGCCGCTCGCTCATCCTGGCCACGCTCGGCCGCACCGCCGAGGCCGTCGACGCCCTGCCCGACCTCGACGTGGTGGGCGACCACCCGCGCGTGTGGGTCGAGTGGGCCCACGCCGTCAACAAGCTCGCAGGCTCCGCGCAGATCACCAACACCTGGCAGCTCGGCCGGGTCCTGCGCCAGTGGACCGACTACTTCGGCATGATGGGCGGCTACCGCTCCCGCGTCGAGCTGGCCCTGGTCGCGGGTGAGCTGGCCATCGCCAGGCAGGGCGTCTGGCAGGCCAGGCTGCTGGCCCACGCGGCCGAGTCCGGCACCGCCGAGCTGCGCGAGGCCGGCGACCTGGCCGACCTCGTCGGCGCGCTGCGGACCCCCGCCGACGCCGCCACCGAGCCCACGCCGCCGGGTCCGCTCGCCGAGCGGGTGGGCCTGTTCGACGCCGCCGACGGCTTCAACGCCGACCCGGAGAAGTGGGTGGGCTGGCTCGCGCCGCTGTCCGGCGAGGACCTGGAGGCCACCCGCCGCCACACCACCACGCTGGGCTTCCTCGGCTACCCCGCCACGGGCGCCGACGTCTACTGGAAGCTGCTCGTCGACACCGGCGACATCGCCACCGCCGATCCCGAGGACGTGGCCTACCTGACCACGCTGCTCATCGAGGCCCGCCAGGACGAGCGGCTGGAGCAGATGGCCGGGCTGCTGCCGCACGCCGCCCAATACCTCGCGCTGGCCCGCCTGCACAGCGCCCGCGAGCGCTGGCAGGAGACGGTCGAGGCGGGCGAGCACGCCCTCGCGGCCGGGGCCGGGCTCGACGCCCGCCGCCTGCTGTCCGGCGCGGCCCAGCAGCTCGACCAGAACGCCAGGGCCGCCGAGGTGCTGCTCGAGGTGCTCGACGAGCTGGCCGAGGAGGATGTCTGGCGCATGATCGTCATGGCCACCTCGGCCGAGGACTGGGAGACCGTGCGCAAGGGCGCGGCCAAGATCGGCATGCCGATCAAGTCCAAGGAGGGCCCGATCGAGGAGGAGATGGGCCTCATCAGGCTCATCCTGCCCGCGCCCGACGGCGGCCAGCGCCAGGTGCTGTCCATCCGCACCGGCCCGGCCACCGCCAGGCTGGCCCTGCCGCAGCCGCGCGGGATGGACTACAACGCCGGCGACCTGGTCGTGTTCGACCCGCAACTGCTGGAGCCCGTCCCCGACGACCCGGAGGAGCAGCAGAACTTCGTGCCGCCGTTCGGCGCGGTGCGCATCCTGCGGCCCGGCGGCTACACCAGCTACTTCTTCGACGGCGCCGCGCCGAGCGAGGAGGACTGGGCCGAGTTCACCGAGGTCATGGCCGAGCGCGGCTGGCCGATGTGGGTCTACAGCGACGAAAACTACACCGTCACCCACCCGACCAGCAGCGATCCGCTGCCGGGCGTGTTCGGCTGGGTCGCGGTGCCGCCCGACGTGTCGCCCTCCGAGGTCGACGCGCTGCTCGACGACGCCACCGAGCGGTGGGTGCATCCGCTGGCCTGGCTGGACCTGGCCCGCGAGATCGACGTCGAGGTCGAACGGCACGAGCGCATCGTCAAGGAATACGGCCTGTAGGGGCATCCTGCCCGTCCTGTCCGGCTCGGCCGCACGAGGTCGTGATCGCCGAGCTGGTGGTCGGGCGGCCGGGGCTCTCCGTTCCGAACAGCCGGGTTTTCGTTCCGAGAGGCGAGGTGTGACGTGCTGGAGCGCTTCCGGCTCGACGGCAAGGTGGCGATCGTCACCGGGGCCTCATCGGGCCTCGGCGTGGCCTTCGCCCGGGGCCTGGCGGAGGCGGGCGCCGACGTGGTGATCGGCGCCCGGCGCGCGGATCGGCTGGAGGAGACGCGCCGGCTGGTCGAGGAGACCGGCCGCGCGTGCCTGGCCGTCCAGACCGACGTGGCCCGGCCGGAAGACTGCGATCGGCTGGTGGCCGCGGCCGTCGAGGGCCTGGGCGGGGTCGACGTGCTGATCAACAACGCCGGCGTCGGCACGGCCGTGCCCGCGCTGCGCGAGACCCCCGAGGAGTTCCGCCAGGTCGTCGACGTCAACCTGCACGGCACCTACTGGATGGCGCAGGCGTGCGCGCGGGTCATGCGTCCCGGCTCGTCGATCGTGAACATCGGCAGCGTGCTCGGCGAGACCACGGCCGGGCTGCCGCAGGCCGCCTACAGCGCCTCGAAGGCGGCGGTCACGGGGCTCACCCGCGACCTGGCCCAGCAGTGGACGGGGCGGCGCGGCATCCGGGTCAACTGCCTGGAGCCGGGGTTCTTCGCCTCGGAGATGACCGAGCAGTACCCACCCGGCTACCTGGAGCGGATGACGGAGCAGCGGGTGGTCATGGGGCGGGCGGGGGATCCGGCCGAGCTGGTGGCGGCCGCGGTGTTCCTGGCCGGCGACGCGGCCTCGTACATCACCGGGGTGACGCTGGCGGTGGACGGCGGGATCCTGATCACCTAGGCCGGCCTGGGGTCGGTCACCCTAGTCGAGCAGGTCGTGCTGGGCGGCCAGGAAGCCGGCGTGGAAGCGGGTCCTGGCGCCCAGGCGTTCGCACAGCACCTGGACGCGGCGCTGGACCGTGCGCGGGCTGAGCCCGAGCTGCCTGGCGATGGCGTCGTCCTTCATGCCGGCGGCCAGCAGCGTCAGCACCTCCGCGTCGGACGCCTGCGGCCACGCCTCGGGTTCGAGGGACTCGTCCGACAGGCGCAGCGGCACGGCGGCCCGCCACAGCGTCTCGAACAGCCCCACCAGGGCGTCGAGCAGCGCCGACGGGTGTACCACGAGCGCGCTCTCCACGGCCCGGTCCTCGTCGGAGACCAGCGGCAGGATGGCGGTGCGGGCGTCGGCGATGGCCAGCTTGACCGGCACCTGCCCGAGCCTGGCCTGCTCGCCGTCGGTGATGGCGCGGCGGGTGTGGGCCAGCATGCCGGGGTGCTCGAAGGCCAGCGGGCTGTAGATGCCGCGGGTGGGCGCGCCCTGGCGGGCCGCGCGCCGGCGGTTCTCCCTGTCGTCGCTGACGTCCACCGCGTACGGCGGATGCACCAGCACCAGCATCTCCCGCGTGGCGTTGCGTTCGAGCTGGAGGTAGCGCCTGGCCACGGCGTCGCGCCCGCTGACCACCTCCAGCACCTCTTCGGGGTGCGGCCCGCCGCGGTCGGCGACCTCGGTGGCCAGCAGCGCGGCGGCGGCCCTGCTGTGGGTGAGCTCCTCCTGGCGGCGCGCGACGAGGATGTCGATGGCGACGTTCGGGGGAGTGGCGACCAGCCGCAGCGGCCGGCCGGCGACCCGGGAGATCAGCCCGAGGTCCTCCAGCCGGGGCAGCATGCGGCGGATGGCGGCGGCGGAGGTGCCGGTCTCGGCGGCGAGCTCGCTCAGCGTGGCGGGCCCATGTCTGAGCAGGGCCCGGTAGGAGTTCTCCTCGGCGACGGTGACGCCGAGCCCTTCGAGTAAGCGCCGCTGCGCCATGTCTCCTCTTCCTGACCTGCCATGATCCGAAGTAAAGAGTATGGGGGCCGCCCCCGGCGGTGAAGGGGCCCTTGTTCGCGGGGACGCGGGGATCTATGTTCGTTGCGTAGTCCGGGACATGTTGCGCATTAAGGAACAACCGGAGGCGTCATGAGTCGGCCCCGTCTGGTGATCGTGGGGGCGGGCATCGTCGGCTGCGCCCTCGCCGACGAGCTCACCGAGCGGGGGTGGACCGACGTCACCGTGCTCGAACAGGGGCCGCTCTTCGCCGCCGGCGGCTCCAGCTCCCATGCCCCCGGCCTGGTCTTCCAGACCAACCCGTCGAAGACCATGACCGAGTTCGCCGCCTACACCGTGCGCAAGTACACCGGCCTCGGCGAGCACTGCTTCCGCCAGGTCGGCGGCCTGGAGGTGGCCACCACCCCCGAACGCTGGCACGACCTGCACCGCAAGCACGGCTGGGCCGAGTCGTGGGGGGTCGAGGCACGCCTGCTCGACACCGCCGCCTGCCTGGAGCTGTGGCCCTCGCTCGACCCCGGCAAGGTGTTCGGCGGGTTCCACGTGCCGAGCGACGGGCTGGCGGCGGCGGTCGCGTGCGGGCAGACGCAGGCCGAACGGGCCGTGGAACGCGGAGCCAGATTCCTGCCGGGGCACACCGTGGTCGGCGTCGAGCAGCGCGGCGGCCGGGTCACCGGGGTCACGGTGACGAGCGCGGGCGAGTACCGCACGGTCCCGGCCGACGTGGTGGTGTGCGCGGCGGGCTTCTGGGGCCCCTCGATCGGGAAGATGGCCGGGCTGAACGTGCCGCTGCTGCCCCTGGCCCACCAGTACGCCAAGTCGGGCCCGCTGAAGCTGGGCGAGGAGGGCCCGATCCTGCGCCACCAGGACCGCGACCTCTACTTCCGCCGGCACGGCGACCGCATCGGCATCGGCTCCTACGCCCACCGCCCCATGCCGGTCGCCCAGGACGAGATCGGCCCCAGATCCACCACGATGCCGTCGGTGCAGGCGTTCACCGAGGAGGACTTCGACCCCGCCTGGCGCGACGCGGTCGAGCTGCTGCCCGTGCTGGCCGAGTCCAAGTACGAGGACGGCATCAACGGCATCTTCTCCTTCACCCCCGACGGCTTCCCGCTGATCGGCGAGGCGCCGCACCTGGACGGGTTCTGGCTGGCCGAGGCCGTCTGGGTGACGCATTCGGCCGGGGTGGCGCGGGCGCTGGCCGAGGTGCTGGTGGACGGGCACTCCCGGATCGACCTGCACGAATGCGAGCTCAACCGGTTCGAGCAGGCCCAGCTCTCGCCCGCCTTCGTCGAGGAGCGCGGCAGGCAGAACTTCGTCGAGGTCTACGACATCATCCATCCGCTGCAGCCGATGGAGTCGCCCAGGCCGCTGCGCACCAGCCCGTTCCATCCGCGGCAGCAGGAGCTGGGCGGGTTCTTCCTTGAGGGGGCGGGGTGGGAGCGGCCGCACTGGTTCGAGGCGAACGTGCCGCTGCTGGAGGACCTCGTCCGCCGGCGCAGGGACGAGCACGCCGACGTGCCGGAGGAGTCGCGCAGCGCGGCCGTCGAGCCGCTGCTCGGGGCGGCGCTGCGGGACGAATGGGCCACCCGCTACTGGTCGCCGGTCGCCGCGGCCGAGTCGTACGCCACCCGGGAGAGCGTCGCGCTCTACGACATGACCCCGCTCAAGCGGCTGGAAGTGAGCGGGCCCGGCGCGGCGGCGTTCCTGCAGCGGATGACCACCAACAACGTGGACAAGAAGCCCGGGTCGGTCACCTACACGCTGCTGCTGGACGTCAAAGGCGGCATCCGGTCCGATCTCACCGTGGCCCGGCTGGACGAGGACACGTTCCAGGTCGGCGCGAACGGCAACCTCGACCTCGACTGGCTGGCCGGGCACGCGCCGGGCGGCGTACGGGTGCGGGACCTGACGCCCGGCACCTGCTGCGTCGGCGTGTGGGGGCCGCGTGCCAGGGAGCTGGTGCAGGGGCTGACCGACATGGACCTGTCGCACCAGAACTTCCGCTACTTCGGCTGCAAGTCCGGATATGTCGGGCAGGTACCGGTGCTCGCGCTGCGCGTCTCGTACGTGGGCGAGCTGGGCTGGGAGCTCTACACCACGGCCGACATGGGGCTCAAGCTCTGGGACACGCTCTGGGCGCCGGGGCTGGCCGTCGCCGCCGGCCGGGCCGCGTTCAACAGCCTGCGGCTGGAGAAGGGATACCGGCTCTGGGGCGTCGACATGACGACCGAGCACAATCCGTACGAGGCGGGGCTGGCCTTCGCGGTCAAGGACGACAAGGACTTCGTCGGCCGCGACGCCCTGACCAAGGAGGTCACCCGCAAGCTGGTGCCGCTGCTGAGCACCGAGGTCGTCATGGGCAAGGAGCCGGTCAGGCACGGCGGGCGCACGGTCGGCTACGTCACCAGCGCCGCCTACGGACACACCATCCAGCGCCCCATCGCCTACGCCTGGCTGCCGGTCGAGCTGACCGAGCCAGGGACGTATGTCGACATTTCCTACTTCGGCCGCCGCGTGCCCGCGGTGGTCGCCGCCGAGCCGCTGTACGACCCCGGGATGGAGAAGATCAGGCGTTGACCCACCCCGACTTCCTCTGGCGCGACCCCGACCCGAAGCCCGCCTACGACGTGGTGATCGTGGGCGGCGGCGGGCACGGCCTGGCCACCGCCTACTACCTGGCCAGGAACCACGGCATCACGAACGTCGCCGTTCTGGAGCGCGGCTGGCTGGCCGGCGGGAACATGGCCCGCAACACCACCATCATCCGCTCCAACTACCTGTGGGACGAGAGCGCCGCGATCTACGAGCACTCGCTGAAGCTGTGGGAGGGGTTGAGCGCGGAGCTGGACTACGACCTGCAGTTCAGTCAGCGAGGGGTGCTCAACCTGGCCCACAGCCTCGGCGACGTGCGCGAGGGCCGGCGCAGGGTGAACGCCAACCGGCGGAGCGGCGTGGACGCCGAATGGCTGGACGCCGACGAGGTCAAGAAGTTCTGCCCGATCATCAACGTCTCCGGCAGCGCGCGCTACCCGGTCATGGGGGCGACCCTGCAGCGACGCGGGGGCATCGCCAAGCACGACCACGTGGCCTGGGCGCTGGCCCGCAAGGCGGACGCGTACGGGATCGACCTGATCCAGGGATGTGAGGTCACCGGGTTCGAGCTCAGCGGCGGCCGGGTGACCGGCGTGCGGACCTCGCGTGGCCCGATCGCGGCGGGCAAGGTCGCGCTCGCGGCGGCCGGGCACACCTCGGTGCTCGCCGCGCTGGCCGGCCTGCGGCTGCCGCTGCAGTCGCACCCGCTCCAGGCGCTGGTGTCGGAGCTGCTGGAGCCGGTGCTCGACTGCGTGGTCATGTCGAACGCGGTGCACGTCTACGTCAGCCAGGCGCACAAGGGGGAGCTGGTCATGGGGGCGGGCATCGACGCGTACAACTCCTACGGGCAGCGTGGCGGCGTGCACGTGATCGAGGCGCAGATGGCGGCGGCGCTGGAGCTGTTCCCGCTCTTCAGCCGGGTACGCGTGCTGCGCACCTGGGCCGGCATCGTGGACGTCTCGCCCGACGCCTCGCCGATCATCGGCCCCACCCCCGTCGAGGGCCTGTACGTCAACGCCGGCTGGGGCACCGGCGGCTTCAAGGCCACCCCCGGCGCCGGCTGGGTCTACGCCCACACGATCGCCGAGGAACGACCCCATCCGCTGGCCGAGCCGTTCGGGCTGGATCGGTTCACCACGGGGGCGCTCATCGACGAGCACGGCGCGGCGGCGGTGGCGCACTGATGCTGCTCATCGACTGCCCCCACTGCGGGCCCCGCGACGAGAACGAGTACCACTACGGCGGCCAGGCCGGGATCCCCTACCCGCTCGGCGAGACCACCGACGAGGAGTGGGCCGCGTTCGTCTTCCTGCGTGACAACCCCAAGGGCTGGTTCCGCGAGCGCTGGTACCACGTGCACGGCTGCCGGACCTGGTTCGACGTCGAACGGCACACCGTCACTCATGAGGTGAGGAAGGCGAGATGAGGTTCACCTTCGACGGCCGTCCCCTGGAGGGCGAGCCGGGTGACACGCTGGCCGCCGCCCTCCTGCGCAACGGCGTACGGATCGTGGGCCGCAGCGTGGAGCTGGGCCGGCCGCGCGGCGTCTTCACCGCCGGTCCCGAGGAGCCGAACGCGCTGGTCCGGGTGGGCGCCGATCCGATGCTGGCGGCCACGACCGTGGAGCTGTACGACGGGCTGGAGGCGTGGAGCCTGCGCGGCAAGGGGCGGGTGGACCTCGGTATCGAGGACGACCGTCGCTGTGACAAGGGTTATCTGCACTGCGACGTGCTCGTGATCGGGGGCGGGCCCGCCGGGCTGGCCGCCGCCACGGCGGCGGGGCTGGCCGGCGCGCGCGTGATCCTCATGGACGACCAGCCCCGGCTCGGCGGCGACCTGCTGAGCTCCCGGACGCTCCTGGACGGCCGGCCCGCCACGGAGTGGGTGGACTCGCTCGACCTGACGGGCCGGGTGCTCACCAGGACGACCGCCGTCGGCTACTACGACCACAACTACGTGGTGGCCGTGGAGCGGCGGGCGCGCGGCGAGCGGCTGTGGCACGTCAGGGCGCGGCGGGTGGTGCTGGCGACGGGCGCGCACGAGCGCTCGCTCGCCTTCCCCGGCAACGACCGGCCCGGCGTCATGCTGGCCTCGGCGGCCCGCGCCTACGCCAACCGGTACGGGGTGGCGCCCTGGCGGCGGGCGGTGGTGTTCGCCTGCACGGACTCCGGCCACGAGGCGGCGCGTGACCTGGCGGCGGCCGGTGTGGAGATCGCGGAGATCGTCGACCCCCGGGTGGACGGGCAGGTGGTCACCGGCACGACGGGCGACGCGGAGGGGGTGCTGAACGGCGTCCAGGTGGGCGCGCGGCACGTCGAGGCCGACCTGCTGGCGGTGGCGGGCGGCTGGAATCCTTCCGTGCACCTGTTCAGCCAGTCGCAGGGCCGGGTCAGGTTCGACGAGGACCTCCAGGCTTTCGTCCCGGGTACGTCGGCGCAGGCGGAGCGGTCGGTGGGCGCGTGCGCGGGCCGCTACGGCACCCGCGAGGCCATCGAGGACGGCTACGCCGCCGGCACCGAGGCCGCCGAGGCTGACACGGGCGGGTTGCGGGTGCCTGAGTGTGATGAGCGGCCGCTCGGCCGGCCGGCCGCCTTGTGGGCCGTCGGGGGGAGCTCGGACGAGCCCGCCTTCGCGGACCTGCATCGGGACGTCACCGTCGCCGATCTCGCCAGGGCGACCGGCGCCGGGATGCGTTCGGTGGAGCACGTCAAGCGCTACACCACCGCGGGCACCGGCGCCGACCAGGGCAAGACCTCGGGCGCGGTCGTCGTCGGCGTCATGTCCGCCCTTCTCGGCGCGGCCCCTGGCCAGGTCGGCACCACGACCTTCCGGCCGCCGTACACGCCGGTGTCCTTCGCCACCCTGGCCGGGCGCGACCGGGGCGAGCTGTCCGACCCGGTCAGGACGACCGCGATGCACGACGCGCACGTCGCGATGGGCGCGGTGTTCGAGGACGTCGGGCAGTGGAAGCGCCCGTGGTACTTCCCCAAGGACGGCGAGCCGATGGAGGCCGCCGTGCGGCGCGAGTGTCACGCCGCCCGCACCGCCGTGGCCGCCATGGACGCCTCCACCCTGGGCAAGATCGACGTCCGGGGCGCGGACGCGGGCGCCTTCCTCGACCTGATCTACACGAACCTGTACTCGACCCTCGCCGTCGGCGCCTGCCGTTACGGGCTGATGTGCGGGGCCGACGGAATGGTGTTCGACGACGGCACCACGACGCGGCTGGCCGAGGACCACTACCTCATGACCACGACCACGGGCAACGCCGCCGCCGTGCTCGACTGGCTGGAGGAGTGGCACCAGACCGAGTGGCCGGGCATGGACGTGTCCTTCACGTCGGTCACCGACCACTGGGCGACCGTGGCCGTGGCCGGCCCGCACGCCAGGCGGGTCGTCGCGGCGGTCGCGCCGGGCGCGGTGGAGCTGGCGTTCATGAGGTACGCGGCCACGGACGTGCTCGGCGTGCCGGGGCGGGTGTTCCGGATCAGCTTCTCGGGCGAGCTGGCGTACGAGGTGAACGTGCCCTGGGCGTACGGGAGGGCGCTGTGGGAGGCGGTGGTGGAGGCCGGCGCGGTGCCGTACGGGACCGAGACCATGCACGTGCTGCGGGCGGAGAAGGGGTTCCCGATCGTCGGGCAGGAGACCGACGGCACCGTCACCCCGCAGGACCTCGGCATGTCGTGGATCGTCTCCCGGCGCAAGCCGGAGTTCGTCGGCAGGCGCTCGCACGCCCGTGCCGACACCTCGCGTGACGATCGCAAACGCCTGATCGGCCTGCTGCCCGACGATCCGGGGGCCCGGCTGGACGAGGGCGCACAACTCGTCGCGGCCGGGCGGCCAGTGGAAAGCAGGGCGGAGGGCCCAGTGGACAGCAGGGCGGGGATCCCGGTGGAGGGCCCAATGGAGAGCGGGGTGCCCATGCTCGGCCACGTGACCTCGGCCTATCACAGCGCGGTGCTGGGCCGGACGTTCGGGCTGGCGCTGGCCAGGGGCGTCGAGCCGGGGGACCGGCTCACCGCCGTGTCCGGGGGCGTGACGCAGCCGGTGACGGTCGTGGCGCCCGTCTTCTACGACCCGGACAACGACCGCCGCGACGGCGAGCCGCTGCCCGAAGGACATCCGCACGGAGGCCCGGCGGGGGAGGCGCGGGCCGAGAGTCCGGCCGCCTCGTTCGCCGCCCGGTTCGAGGCCGCGAGCGGGCCCGAGCTGAGGCTGCGGGAGGTGGCGTCCGAGCCGATGTGGGAGGTGCGCGGGCAGGATCCGGGCGTGGGGTTGCGGCTGGGGCCGTCCTGGTGGCTCGTGTCCGGAAATATCGTGCCTCGGAAGGGCTGGGTGGACGTCTCGGGGCAGCGGACGATCCTGGAGCTGACCGGCCCCAAGGCGGAGGACGTCCTGATCACCGGCTGCCCCATCGACGTGGAGACGCTGAACGGCCACGCCCAGACGCTGCTCGGCAAGACCTCGGTCGTCCTGGAGCGGCGCGGCCCCGGCGACTACCGCGTCTACGTCAGGTCGTCCTTCACCCGATATCTCGCGGAGTGGCTACTGGACGCCATTAGCGCGTTATAACCCTTTAAACGGGCATTACCTAGACTTTAGGGATTCATTGCGTGAAGTCTAGGGAGCGGGCGTGCGAGTTCGGGCGTTCATGGCCGGTCTGGCCACAGTGGCGATGCTGGCCGGTTGCGGCGGGCTGGAAGCGCAGGTCTCGGGAGACGGGGGCGGGAAGAGCTCGAAAGCCGACTCGGCCGCCATCGCCGACGCCCGCGCGAAGCTGGCCAAGCTGGACGTCAAGGGCCGCGCGCCCAAGACGGGCTTCGACCGCGACGAGTTCGGCCCGGCCTGGTCCGACGTCGACCACAACGGCTGCGACACCCGCAACGACATCCTCAAGCGCGACCTGACGGACGAGACGTTCAAAGCGGGCACCCACGACTGCATCGTGCTCACCGGCACGCTCGACGACCCGTACAGCGGCAAGACGATCAAGTTCAAGCGCGGCCAGACCACCAGCACTGCCGTGCAGATCGACCATGTGATCCCGCTGTCGGACGCCTGGCAGAAGGGCGCGCAGCAGTGGACGGACGCCAAGCGCAAGGAGTTCGCCAACGACCCGATCAACCTCATGGCCGTGGACGGCCCGCTGAACGGGCAGAAGAGCGACTCCGACGCCGCCACCTGGCTGCCGCCGCGCAAGGCCTACCGGTGCACGTACATCGCCAAGCAGATCGACGTCAAGGCGAAGTACGAACTGTGGGTGACCTCGGCGGAGAAGGACGCCATGAAAGGCATCCTGGATGGCTGCTGACTTCACGGGAAAGGCTACGTAAGATCACGAAATATGGGAGTGACTCAGCGTAGCCACCTGACCGTCGCGTTAGTCCTCATCGCCACCGCCGTCCCCGCTGCCCAGACCGCCCAAAGTGCTCAGGCGAGGGCCGTCAACGTCGTCGTCCTCGACTGGAACATCCACGGCGAGAGCGCCGACATGAAGGCCATCGCCAAGGTGGTCAAGGACAGCGGGGCGAACGTCGTCACGCTCCAGGAGATCCACCGCCGGCCCGGCGCCGACCAGGTCCGCGAGCTGGCCGACGAGCTCGGCTGGGACATCACGGCCAACGCCCACTTCGGCATGGGCGACGACGTCGGGCCCTGTGACGATCCGCAACCGGGCAAGGCGGGCAACGCCATCCTGTCGTCGTACCGGATCGTCGAACGGGTGACGCTGCCGCTCTCGGACTTCGCCACCTGCCCCGTCAACCGCTCCATGGCCGGCGTCAAGCTCGACCTCGGCGGCGGCGCGCAGGTCAGGGTGTTCACCACGCACCTGTCGCCCGGCCTGTCGGCGACCTCGGTCAGCCGCCGCGAGGCCCAGGCCGCCAAGGTGCTCGGCTACTTCGGCACCAGGACCGGGGTGATCCTCACCGGCGACTTCAACGCGCCGCCCACCGACGCGCTGTCCAAGCGGTTCGTGAGCGCGGGCTGGACGGACACCGGCGCCAGGTACGCGAACAAGCCCACCCACGGCGACGCCCGCATCGACTACGTCTACACCCGAGGGATCACGACGACCAGCGGGTCCGTGCTGTCGTCCACCCTGTCCGACCACCGCCCCCTCGTCATGAGGATGGTCCGCTGACCCCGCCCGGCTGACCCCGCCCGGCTGACTCTGCCCTGCCTGTGACGCCGCGCCCATCTGGTTTTCATCCGCCTGTCATGGAGCCTGACGCGGCCCTGCGCCAGGCTCGGGGCAGGCGGTCCTTCGATCTGGATGGGCAGGTCATGTTCGGGGCAGGCGAGGCGGACTGGGCAGCACAAGGAGCCGGCGACGCGACGGTGGCGGCGCTGCGGGACGTGGCCGGGGCGGACCTCTACCGGCGCAACGCGTTCCGGATCACCGGGGTCTCCACGTACGCGAACCGCCGCGCCGTACGGGAGCGCAGGCAGCGGGTCGCCACCGCGCTTGAAGTGGGCGCCCAGCTCGACCTCGGCCACGCGCTGCCCGTCGGTCCCGGCGAGGTGCGCGCCGCCTTCGACCGCCTGCTCGACGATCCCCGCCGGCGCCTGGTCGACGAGCTGTTCTGGCTCTGGGACACGGGCGACGCCACCTGCGCCTGCCTCAGCTCCCTGCACGCCGACCACGACGAGGCCGTACGCGCCCACTGCGCCGCGCTCGACCGGGAGGCCGACGGCCCGGAAGTGGCCGATCCCGAACTGAAGGGGCTGTGGGAGTCGGCCGCGCGGTCGTGGCAGGCCGTCCTGCGCCGGGCCGCGTTCTGGGACCACGTGCGCCACCGGGTCACCGCGCTGGACGACCGGCAGCTCGGCGAGTCCGCCGTGGACGAGCTGCGCAAGGAGTTCGCGTCCGCGCTGCTGCGGCCGATCACCGACCTGGCGGCCAGGAACCAGCGGGACCAGGCGCGCCTGGCGAACCTGGCCCGCCGCTGGCCGGCGCCGTCGATCGCGATCGACGACCAGTTGGAGACGGTGGCCGCACCGTGCTACGAGGCGGTGAGCACGGCCCTGACGGCGGCGAACGACCGGCTGCAGGAGGGCGAGACCGCGCTGGCGGCCGCGATGGTCTACACGGACGTGCTGCCCGAGCTGCGGAGGCTGGACACCCTGGTGCCTCATGACCGGCACCGCCGCACCGCGGGCGTGCGCAACGACACCGCCATCCTGCTCAACAACTGCGCGATGACGCTGATGGACAGCGCCGGGCCCGTGGGGGAGTCCTCGGCGCTCAACTGGCTCGGCACGGGACTGGAGCTGGCCTCCGACGACCACATGAGGCAGGCCATCGAGGCGAACGAGGACCAGGTGACCGAGTTCGTGCAGACCTTCGAACAGATCACGAACCAGGCCCGGTCCCTGATGGCCGCCTACGGCCCCGCCGTGGCCGACGGGTTCCTGGGAGACCTCAGGCGGCAGGCGGCGGGGACGCCGGGTGAGGCGCTGATCGACAAGCTGCGCCGCGACCTCGGCACCGACCGCGGCGGCATCAGGCCCGTGCCGATGCGCGGGCGGAGCCGCACCGCGTTCAGGCTCGCCTTCTGGGCGGTCCTGGTGGCCGGCGCGATCTTCATGCTGAACGAGTGCTCGTCCGATTCCTCCGGCAGCGCGGCCCCCGCGCCTCCCGCCGTGTTCCAGGTCTGGTGAGGCGGGACGATGGCGCTGCTCAACAGCGGTGACCGGGTCACCGCCACCCTCGTGATCGACCGGCTGCTCGGCGAGGGCGCGTTCGCCGAGGTGCACCGCGTCCGGCACGAGCACCTGGGGCTGCAGGCGATGAAGCTGTTCAAGCGGGTCGCCTCGCTGGAGGAGACGCGCGAGATGCTGGACGAGGCCCGGCTGCTGTCGACGCTCGGGCACCCGAACATCGTGCGGCTCTTCGACGCCGGCACCGTGCGCACGCCGCAGGGGTTGCGCGGCTACTTCACGATGGAGTACGTCCCCGGCGGCAGCCTGGAGAGCCTCTACACCGCCTACCCGCGCGGGATACCCACGGACCTCGCGGTGCGGGTGACGGAGCAGATCGCCGGCGGGCTCGCGCTCGCCCACGAGCAGGACCCGCCCGTCGTGCATCGCGACCTCACCCCGGCCAACGTGCTGATGGGCTACGAGGGCAGCGCCGTGCGGATCCGGGTCAGCGACTTCGGCCTGGCCAAGCGGGCCGACCCGGTCACCCGCCTGGCCAGCGGGCGGGGCACGCTCGCGTTCATGGCCCCGGAGGTGCTGGGCTACCTGCTCGACCGCTGGGGCCACTCGTGCGCGAGCGACGTGTGGTCGGTGGGGACGATCGCGTTCCTGCTGCTCACCGGCCGTCTGCCGTACGGGGAGGACCTTGGCCTGTCCCGGTTCGACCGGATGCTGCTGCCGCCGAGCCGGTACAACGACGACGTTGACCGCCGCCTGGACGAGATCATCGTGGCCACTCTCGCGCTCGACCCCCGCGACCGTCCCGCCACGGCCGGCGAGCTGAGCGCGGCCCTGAGCGAGCGGCCCGCGGGCGAGGCGGGCCCGCTGGACGAGCGCGCCGGCCGGATCGCCGCCGAGGCGCTGCGCCTGTACCGCGTCCCAGGACAACTGGGGCGCGCCATCGAACTCATGGAGGAAGCCGTCGAACTGTGGCCGCCCCTGCGCGAACTTCACCGGTCCCGGCTCGTGCTCTGGCGGCGGGGGGTGGTCATGTGAGCTCCCGGCGAGAGCCGCGTCGTACGTTCCGCGAACGGCTGGTCCAGTTCCGCCCGCGCCGCGCGTCCGGCGAGAGTGCGGGCCGGTCGTGGCTCCGTCGCGCGGTTAGGGAAGAGCTCGGGCAACTGCGGCACCATCGGGCCTTCCGCATCCCGCCGCCCGTCTGGGACGACCCCGTCATGGAGCAGTTCGCCGCGCTGCTCGACGCTCCCGAACCGCCGGAACCGCTGGACGAGAAGTCGCTGGCCACCGCGGCCACCCACCTGTGGCGGGCCGAGCGCAGGCTGTCCGCCCCTGGCGCGGACGCCGCCGGCCGGCAGGCCGCCCGCCACCTGCGCACGACCCGCGCCGCGCTGGCCGAGGCCGGGCTCGTCCTCCAGGACCACGACGGCGAGGCGTTCCACTCCGGCCGCTCCATCGAGGTCCTGCTGTTCCAGGACGACCCGTCGCTCAGCGCGGAGACGGTCCTGGAGACCGTGCGGCCCTCGATCTACCTGCGGGAGCGGCACATCCAGCTGGGCCAGGTGATCGTCGGCCGCCCCACCAGAGACGACCTGAGGAACGAACATGCGTGACACCATCGACTTCGGCATAGACCTCGGCACCACCAACAGCGCCATCGCGGTGGCGGACGACGACACCGTCACCGTGATCAAGAACAACGACGGCTGGGACACCACGCCCTCGGCCGTCTGGATGCCCAAGCCGGACCTCGTCCACGTCGGCCGGCGGGCACGGGAGCGGGTGGAGAGCGACCCGGAGAACGCGGCGGCGGAGTTCAAGCTGGAGATGGGGCTGGCCGACGCGCGCACGAGCTTCGCCAGGGCCGGGGTGCGGCTGTCGCCGCCGCAGCTGTCGGCCGAGGTGCTCAAGTCGCTGCGCGCCGACGCGGCCCACCACACCGGCACCCCGCCGGACGCCGCCGTGATCACCGTGCCGGCCGCGTTCACGCTGAACCAGAACAAGGCCACCACCGACGCCGCGCTGCTGGCCGGCTTCACCACGGCCTGCCCGCTGGTGCAGGAGCCGACCGCGGCGGCGTTCGCGTACGGGTTCGACGACGCCGACGAGCGGGCGTACTGGATGGTGTTCGACTTCGGCGGCGGCACCTTCGACGCGGCGGTGGTCAGCAAGCGCGACGGGGACCTGCGGGTGCTCGACCACTCGGGGGACCCGTACCTGGGCGGCAAGCTGATCGACTGGGCGCTGGTGGAGCGGATCCTGGCCCCTGCCGCAGCCCGGGAGCTCGGGCTGGAGGAGTTTCGCCGGGACAACCCCAGGTGGCGCTACAACTTCGCCAAGCTGAAGGCCGCCGCGGAGGAGGCGAAGATCCTGCTGTCCAGGATGGAGCAGACGGACCTCCTCGTCGATCTCATGGGTCCTGACGGCGGCACCGAGACCTTCGAGTACGCGCTACGCCGCGGCGAGCTCGACGCGACCGCCGAGCCGTTCTACGAGCGGGCGATCAATCTGTGCCGCAGGGCGCTCAAGGAGGCCGCGCTGGGCCCGGCCGACATCGACCGGTTGCTCCTGGTCGGCGGCGTCACGCTGTCGCCAGGGCTGAGGGAGCGGCTCGCCGATCCGCATCACGGCCTGGGCATCGAGCTCGACGTGAGCCTCGATCCCACGACCGTGGTCGCCCGCGGCGCGGCCGTCTTCGCCGCCACCCTGCGCCGGCCCAGGACGCAGACCAGGGTCGAGGGCGAGTTCGCGGTCGATCTGGCGTACGAGCCCATCGTCACCACGACCAGGCCCACCGTCGCCGGCCGGCTGAGCGGGCCGGCCACCGGCTGGGGCGGCTACTCGGTCACGCTGAGCAATCCCGAGGGGCGCCCGCCGTTCACCACCGGCAGGATCCCGCTCAGCGGCACCGGTCACTTCATCGCGGAAGTGGATATCGACCAGGGCAGGACCTCGCGCTTCCGCGTCGAGCTGATCGACGACACGGGCGCGCCCAGGCCGCTGACGCCGGACATGCTGTCGATCAAGCACGGCGAGGTCGAGTTCGGCGGGGTGCGGCTGGCGCACTCGCTCGGCATCCAGCTCGCCGACCGGGCCTTCGCGCCGATGCTGCGCAAGGGCGTGACGCTGCCGACCTCCGTGCGCGAGGTGTTCCACACCGCCGCCGCCCTGCGCCGCTCCGACGCCGACGCGGTCATCCGCATTCCCGTGCTGCAGGGCGAGCGCAGCAGGGGCGAGCGCAACCGCGTGGTCGGCCAGCTGGAGATCCGGCCCAAGGACGTCACGATCGACCTGCCGCCGGGGACGGAGGTGGAGGTCACCTTCGAGGTGGACGCCTCCAGCCTGGTCACGGTGGTGGCGGACGTGCCGCTGGTGCAGACCCAGTTCGAGGGCGAGATCAACCTGAACGACGTGCGCACGCCGGACGCGGAGGTGCTGGAGACGCTGCTCGCCGAGACCGAGCGGCGCCTGGACACGCTGCGCTCGTCGAGCGGGGGCTCCGCCGACGTCGCCGGCCGGCTGGCCAGGATCGAGGCGGAGGGCACGGTCACGACCGCCCGCGAGCAGGTGCGCGCGGCCAGGGTCGACGTCGGCGCGGCGGCCACGGCGGAGGAGCGGCTTCGCGAGCTGCAGGCGGAGCTGGACGACGTCGAGGACGCCGCGCTGCTGCCCTCCCTGGCCGAGGAGCTGGAGGGGCTGCTGGACGAGGCCGACCGGCTCGTGGACGCGCTCGGCGACGCCGCGGACCGCGCGGAGCTGGCCGGGCTGCACGGGCGCTCGCGCGAAGCGATCAGGGCTCGGGACATCGCGGCCGTACGCGCGCAGATCGACCGCGCCGGGCGGCTGCTGGTGGAGCTGGAACGGCGCAGCCCGGACTGGCCGTTCACCCTGTTCCAGGGGCTGCGGGACATGCTGGAGCCGACCGGACGGGCTCAGGGGCTGATCAAGGAGGGCGAACGGGCCATCGCCGCCGGCGACCGGCAGGGGCTCGACGGGGTGAACCAGCGGATGATCCGCATGCTGCCGAAGGGCGAACAGGACAAGATCATCGGTCTGGTCAGGCGATGAGCGACGCCCTGCGCACCCGCCTGGCCCTCGACCGCGCCCGCACCGCCGCCCGTACCGGCGACCTGGACGCCGCCCTCGCTCTCCTGGACAGCCTGGACTCGACCGCGGGTGAAGACGTCGGGGCGGTGCTGGATCTGCGGGCTCGGGTACATGCTCAGCGTGGGGAGCTGGACGCGGCGGATCGGTGCTGGGCCGCCGTGCAGGAGCTGGCGCCTGATGATCCGGCGGCGGCCGAGGGGCGGCGGACGATCGCGCGGATCACCGCGGGGCGCCGGCGGACGCGGCCGCTCGTCCATCCTGGGCGGCTCGCGGTGGCCGCCGCGGGCGTGACGGCCGTGGTGCTGACGGGTGGGGCCGTGGTGGCGCTGGGCTCGTCCGGGGCGGGCTCATCGGCGTCCTCCGTGCGCGCCGACGCCCCGGGCGGCCGTGCGGCCGCGCTGGAGGCCGAACGCGCCGCGCTGGGCAGGGAACGTGCGGCGGTGGCCGCCGAACGTGCGGCGGTCGAGCGGGAGCGGGCGGAGGTGGCCGCTGCCGAGGAACGCCGCACGGCCGCCGCAGCCCGTCTTGACGCGCGGCTCGCCGCCATCACCGGGCGGGTGTCCATGCCGGGCCTCACGGTACGGCGCCGCTCCCGGGACGTGCAGGTGCGCTTCGACACGGGCCTGTTCCGGCAGAGCGCAGACGTCAGCCCGCGAGGCAGAGCTTTGCTGCGTGCGCTGGGTCGCAGGATGGCGGGCATGGACGTGCGGATCACGGTGGTGGGCCACGCGGTGCCGGTGCCCGGCGGGCGGACGCGCGGCGGCTCCGTGGTCGCCCTCGGCCGTGCCCTGGTGGCGGCCCGCCACCTGGCGGAGGGCGGCGGCCTGCCGCGCACGTCGTTCACGCTCGTCAGCGCCGACCAGTCGGACAACCCGCACCGCCAGGCCACGAGAAACCGCACGGTCACCCTGCGGATCACCCCTCAGGGGTGACACGAACCGGCCCCCGGCGGGGGCGGGCCGGGCATGAGGACGCCGGCCCGCTTCGGGGGCGGGCCGGCGTGGTGGGGGACGGGGGATCAGTCGTCGTCGTCACCGTCGTTGTCGTCGTCCCGGTCGTTCTTGTCGATCTGGTTCTTGACGACCTTGCCCGAGGACGCGTCCACGTCCACCTCGTGACGCTGCGAGCCCTTGGTCAGCTCCAGCTCCCACACGTCCGCCCGGCTGCCCCGGGCGTCGAAGTCGAGCTCGCTGACCCACGCGCCGGGCACGGTCTTGTGGGCGATGTCGATGGCCTGCTCGGCCGTGACCTTGGGGGCGGCGGTCGTGGCGGACGTGGTGGCCGCGTAGGCGGCGCCACCGCCACCGATCAGCGCGACGATCCCGGCACCTGCGACGATGAACTTCTTCGTGATCTGCATGACTCCACGAAACCGCGAGCCCCGGTAACCGCGCGCTAAACGGCGGTTAAGGCGAGGAGAAGGCGTTCATGGGCGGGCGAGCAGCACTTCGACCCGGGCCCCGCCGTCCGGGGACCGGGAGACGGTCAGGCCGCCACCGGAGGATTCGGCGGTGCGCCGGGCGATGTCCAGGCCGAGCCCGGTCGAGCCGCCCCCGCTGTTCCCCCGTTCGAGCAGCGCGGGCTCGAAGCCGGGACCCGCGTCCGCCACGGTCAGCAGGGCCCCGGAGGGCTGCGGCTGGAGCCGTACCGCCATGGAGACGCCTTCGGGGGTGTGCGCGAAGACGTTGCCGAGCAGCGCGTCCACCACCGCGGCCAGTTCCTCGGCCCCCACCGCGACCGGCAGCGGGCCGTCGGGCAGGGCGACCGTCACCTCCCGCCCCTGGTCCTCGGCCAGCACCGACCAGAACCGCACCCGTTCGCGCACCACCGCCGCCGCGTCGCACGACTCGCGGCCCGCCGAGCGGTGCCGCGCCTCCGTGATGACCGAGCTCACCGCCCGCTCCAGCGCGTCCACCCTGGCCTGGACGCGCGCCGCCTCCTCCGGGTCGCGCAGCGACTCCGCGTCCAGCCGCAGGCCCGTCAGCGGGGTGCGCAGCCGGTGCGACAGGTCGGCGACGGACTCCCGCTCCGCGACCAGCAGCTCGTCTATGCGCGCGGCCAGATGGTTGAGCGCCAGCGCCACGGAACGCACCTCCGGCGGCCCGCCCGGTTCGGCCCTGGCGCTCAGGTCGCCACCCGCCAGCCGGTGCGAGACCCGCGCCAGGCCGTCCACCGGCCGCGTCACGGCCAGCGCCAGCCGGTCGGCCAGGACGATGCCCAGCACCACCAGCCCGAGCCCGAGCAGCAGCAGCGCCAGCCACGCCTCGCGCACGCCGCGCATCAGCTCGGCGTCCGCCACGAACACCCTGATCACGGCCGTCCCCTCGGGCGACTGCGCCGAGACCAGCACCTCCCTGCCGCCTGGGGCCTCGGCGGTGACGCTGCGGCCCGTCGCGGCCAGGCGTACCGCGTCGGAGCGCGCCGCCTTGGCCCCCAGCAGGCCCCCGCCGGGCAGGAACACCGTGACCGGCCGCGACACCTGCTCCACCGCCACGGCCAGCTCGTCCGTGCCCACCGCGACCGCCACGGACTCGGCGGCGGTCGTGGCCCGGCTCATGGCACCGTTCTCGGCCACGGCGCGGATCAGCAGCGCCATCGGCACCAGCAGCGCGATCAGCACCAGGGACGTCGTCGCCGCGACGAGCAGCGCCAGCCAGCGCCTCACGACGGCTCGACCAGCTTGACGCCGACGCCGCGCACGGTGTGCAGGTAGCGGGGCTCGGCGGCCGTCTCGCCCAGCTTCCTGCGCAGCCACGACAGGTGCACGTCCACCGTCTTGTCCGCCCCGCCGTACGGAAGCTGCCACACCTCGGTCAGCAGCTCGCGTTTGGTGACCACCTCGCCGGGGCGGGCCGCGAGATAGTGCAGCACGTCGAACTCGCGCGGTGTCAGGTCCAGCGCCGCGCCGTCGAGGGTGGCCGTACGCGCGCGCGGATCGACCCGCAGCGTCCCCACCGCCAGCGGCTCCGGCGCAGACTCGCCCGAGCGCCGCAGCACGGCCCGTACGCGGGCGTCGAGCTGCGCCGCGCTGTACGGCTTGACCACGTAGTCGTCGGCCCCCGCGTCCAGCACGGGCACCATCTCGGCGTCCCCGTCGCGGGCGGTGGCGACGATGACCGGCACCTTGCTGACCGCCCGCAACATCCGCAGCAGCTCCACCCCGTCCAGGTCGGGCAGCCCCAGGTCGAGCACGATCAGGTCGGGGCGGTCCTGTACGGCCAGCCGCAGCCCGTCCAGCGCCGTGGGGGAGGAGGAGACGGCATGGCCGAGCTCCCGCAGCCCGCGGCTGAGCGCCGTGCGGATCGCCGCATCGTCCTCGATGAGCAGAATGTCAGCCATAGCAAGAACGTAGACGCTTTTCCGCCCTGCCTTGAGCAGCCTTAGCGCCGCCTTAACCTGGCGTTAGCCGTACATGGGGGATCGTGATGGCGATGAAGAGACTCGTCGTGGCCTGGGCCGCCACCGCGCTCGCCGCCACCGGCGCCGCCGTGGCGGTCATCGGGCTGCTCGGCAACGGCATCACCGGCACCGACGGCCACGTGCTCGACGCGGGGGAGGTCCGCGCGGCCCTGGCCACCGCCGCCACCCGTACCCCGACCGCCACCCCGACCGCCACCCCGACCGCCACCCCGACGGCCACGGCAGCCCCCACCAGCACGGGCGCGCCGAGTGCGGCGCCGTCGCGGACGTCCCGCGAAAAGCTGATCCGCAGCGCCGGCGGGACGGTGATCGCCTCCTGTGACGGCGACCTGGTCACGCTGCGCTCGTGGAGCCCGGCCCAGGACTACTCGGTGGACGGCGTGGACGCGGGGCCGGCCCGCGAGGCCAAGGTGGAGTTCGAGCCGGACGAGGGCGAGGACGTCGAGCTGACCATCGTCTGCTCGGGCGGCTCGCCCGTCGTCCGCTCTCCGTGACGGGGACGTCAGGAGACCTCGGCGTCGCGCGGCCGGACGCCAGGAGCTCGTGGCCTCAGGAGACCTCGGCCGCCAGTGCCGTCTTCGTCAGCTCGGCCTGGCGCCGGATCTGACCCATAACGATGTCGTTGACCCCCTTTGCCTCGAACGTCGCGACCATCCGGTCCATCACCGCGTTCGCCCGTACGAGGTCGCCCTGCCGCGCCTCCGCCCTGGCCAGCCGGCGCATGACCAGGTTGAGGGTGATGTTGTCGATGCCGGCGTCGCGGGCCACGGCGCTGAGGTGCTCGACGCCCTGTTTGGGGTCCGATGGCCGCACCCGCAGCCGGTTGTCCGGCGTCAGCTCCTTGAACTCCCGCTCCGCGTTCAGCCCCTTGACCAGCCGGGCGTAGACGGCCAGCGGGTGCTCGCCGTGCCGGCCGATGACCTCGTCCAGCGCCTGGTTGCCCGCGCTCAGCCGCGGCGAGTCCGAGCCGAGCAGCGAGAACAGCATGCCCTGCTCCTCGCCCAGCATCAGCTCGGCCACCTGGTGGTCGTCACGGGAGACGGGGAAGCGCACCCTGACCGGGCAGACGGGGGAGACGATGCGGGAGCCGTCGGCGGCGATGTACTGGGCGCGTACCTGGTATTCGCCGGGCTGCTGGAAGTAGTGGCCGTCGCGGCCGTGCCCGATGTACGCGCTGCGGTAGAGCGCCGGATTGCCCTCGTCCAGACGGATCCGCGGTGAGGTGTCCACGCAGTGCCGCATCATCGGGCGGTACAGCAGCGTCCTGCCGCCCGGCTGCGTGATCGACACCTGGGTGAACTCCGTGTCCGGATGCAGATGGCCGTGAGTGTCCCGCGGTCCGCCGGCGTAGGAGAGCTTGAACTCCACCACGACGGGCTCGCCGAGCTCGAACGACTCCTTGGCGCGCACCTCAAGCCGCAGCCCCGAGTGGTCCTCGACCGGCGGCGCGAAGGGGGCGATCTCGGCGGCGCCCTTGCCGAAGGCGTCCGCGCCCATGGCCACGTTCCGGTAGAAGCCGTGCCGCAGGTGGACCAGCTCGGCATCGGTGAACTGGAACGGAAAGGCGGCCCAGTAGCCCTCCTCGCCGCCCTGGGAGTAGTTGTGGACGTAGTTCATCCACGACAGGTCGCCGAAGCCGCCGTCGGGGCCGAGCGGCTGGGGTGGGTTGGCCAGGTTCTTCTGCCAGGAGTGCAGCAGGTTGAAGGCGTGGCCGAGCTCGTGCACGTACGTGCGTAACTGCGCCCTCTGCGCCTGCGGCGTCGTCCCCATGATCGCGTCGTGGAAGACCGCGGCGCCCTGCCGCTGGTGCGCGTCGTTGTAGTCGAACATGATGCCCCGGTAGCCGCCCACGTGCTTGCCGGCCACCAGCAGCCACACCCGCCAGGCCGGCTGGTCGGCGAAGGCGCTGAAGTGCCGGGTCATCGCGTGGTGCAGCTCGGCGTCGTCCCAGGCCAGGTCCGCGCCCGAGCCGGTCACCGGGATCACCTCCGGCTCGTTCACCCGCAGCTCGACGCCCGCCTCCGCGTACGCCGCCGCCACGGTCAGCTCCCGGTCAGGCGACCCCGCGGGCCCCGGCAGCGAGCCGGTCCGGTACGCCGTGAACGGCTCGGCGCCCACCACGGAGTCCACTTCGAGCACCACGCTGCGGAAGGACGGCGAGGCGAACGACACCTCGTAGGCACGCCCCGCGACGGAGGCCGTCCCGCCTCCACTGCCGCCCCCGTCGTTGATCGTCACGCTCACGTCCCCGGCCGGGGTGCCGCCGCTGAACGCGGCCCGTCCCTCGATCAGCGTCCGCCCGCCCTCGGCCCGCACCGCCGGGGCGTCCACCACGAACGAGCCGGCGTACGAGGTGGTCGCGCCCGCGACCGTGAACAGGTCGCCGCTCACCCGCCCCGTGGGCCTGGCCCCGTCCACGTCGACGCGGAGCGCCAGCCGCGAGTCGCCGTCCTGTCCCTGGTACAGCCCGCTGATCATCAGAAGCCTCCGACGAAGCCCCCGCATTCAGGCGGGGAGAAATCGAACACACGTGCGATTTTCGGCTGGTCGCGCAGTAAGATGCCAGGCATGGCGCAGATTGTGAAGCGGGCCTACAAGTACCGCTTCTACCCGACCCCCGGGCAGGCGGGAGAGCTCGCCCGGACGTTCGGCTGCGTCCGCCTCGTCTGCAACGAAGCCCTGGAGGAGCGCACCCGCGCCTACAACCTGGAAGGCAAGCGCGTCTCCTCCATGGAGTCCTCGGCAATGCTCACAGCGTGGAAGCGCAGCGGCGACTACGACTTCCCGCGCGAGGTGTCGTCGGTCCCCCTGCGGCAGGCGCTGCGCCATCTCCAGGCCGCGTTCGCGAACTTCTTCGCCAAGCGCGCCAAGTACCCGACGTTCAAGAGCAAGAGGAAGTCGCGGGCGTCGGCGGAGTACACCCGCTCGGCGTTCCGCTGGCGGGACGGCGAGCTGGCGCCGGCGAAGGTGGCCGCCCCGCTGGCGATCGTGTGGTCGCGTCCGCTGCCTGAGGGTGCCGAGCCGTCGCCGGTGACGGTGCCGAAGGGCGCGGCGGGCCGCTGGTTCGTGTCGATCCTCCTCGGGGAGAAGGTCAGTGCGTTGCCGCCTGCCGTGCGGAACGTCGATGTGGATGCGGGGGTCACGGCGCTGGTGACGCTGTCCACTGGCGAGAAGATCGCCAACCCCCGGCACGAACGCCGCGACCGGCGCAAGGTCGCCAAGGCGCGGCGATCCCTGTCCCGCAAGGAGAAAGACAGCGCCAATCGGGCCAAGGCCCGGCTCAAGGCAGCCCGGGTGTACGCCCGCGTCGCAGATCGGAGAAGGGATCATCCGCGCCAGGTCACGACACGGCTTGTTCGCGAGAACCAAGTGATCACCGTGGAGGACCTGACCGTCCGCGACATGGTCAAGAACCGCCGTCTGGGCCGCGCCATCTCGGACGCGGCCTGGCGCCGGATGCGGTCGATGCTGGAGTACAAGGCAGCCTGGTACGGGCGCACGCTGGTGGCGGTGGACCGCTGGTTGCCCTCCAGCAGACTGTGCTCCGCGTGTGGAGCCTCGCAGGAGAAGATGCCGCTGAACGTCCGGCTGGGGGAGTGCGCCTGCGGCACGGTTCGCGACCGGGACGTCAACGCGGCCAGAAACGTGCTCGCCGCCGGGCCGGCGGAGAGCTGAAACGCCTGTGGAGCCGGTGTAAGACCCCAACGAGAGTCCTCTCGGGCGGGCGACTGGCCGTGAAGCAGGAAGCCCATGGGCGACCGTGGGAGCCCCTTCTTCAGAAGGGGGAGGATGCCAAGGGAGCTCCTGGGGATCGCTGGGTCCTACCTGGAAGACTTCTCCCGCGGAATGACCCTGTCAACGACTCCCGCGAACTTCGAGCGCCCCGAGCAGCTCCTCCGAGGCCCTGGTGATCGTCTCGACCGCCCGGTCGAAAGCCTCGGCGTTGTGCGCGGCGGGCGCGCGGAAGCCGGAGATCTTCCTGACGAACTGCAGCGCGGCGGCCCGCACGTCCTCCTCGGTCACGTCCTCGGTGTACGGCGGCCGGAGGGTTTTGATGCTTCTACACATGCTCTAACCGTAATGGCCGATGCGCTGGCTTATCTCCCTCGCGGCCTCGGCGAGCAGCGCGCCCACGTCCGGCAGCCGGTCCCTGGTCAGCCGGTAGGAGGGCCCCGAGGCGCTGACCGCGGCCACCACGGAGCCGTCGGCGCCCCTGATCGGCGCCGCCACCGCGTTCAGCCCCACCTCCAGCTCCTCCACCGTGGTCGCCCAGCCCTGCTCCCTGATCTGCTCAAGACCCAGCTCGGCGGGGGAGGTGATGGTGTGGGCCGTGTAGCGCTCCAGCTCGGCGGGCAGCCGCAGCGCGCCGAAGGCCAGCAGCACCTTGCCGCTGGAGGTGGCGTGGGAGGGGGTGCGCTGGCCGACCCAGTTGTGGCCGCTGATGGCGGCCGGGCCGCGTACCTGGCTGATGTTGACCGTGTCGCCGGCCCGCGCGACGGCGATGTTGACGGTCTCGCCGACCGCCTCGGCCAGCCGCAGGCACACTGGTCTGCTCTCGCGGGACAGGTCGAGCTGGGCGGTGGCGGCGCCGGCCAGCCGGACGACGCCGAAGCCGAGCCGGTAGCGCCCGCGGTCGCCGCTCTGCTCGACGAGCCCGCCGTGCTCCAGGGCCGCCAGCAGCCGGGAGGCGGTGGATTTGTGCACGTCCAGCTCTTGTGCGACGTCCGTGACCCGGGTGGCGCCGTCGCGGGCCAGGATCTCCAGGATCGCGATGGCACGGTCGACCGACTGAACCGACGTGCTGTTGCCCATGACGCAACGATAGTTCAGTTACCGACGGGACTGAGCTCGTCACCGAAGTCGAGGGCGATCTTCCGCAGTCCTTCTGCCAGCTCGTCGCGGTCGAGGGCGTCGATCCGTCCGGCCGGTCCCGAGACCGACATCGCGGCCACCACGCGCTCCCCGTCCAGCACGGGGACGGCCAGGCAGTGCACGTCGAGCTCCTCCTCGCCCAGGTCCATCGCGTAGCCGCGGGCCTTGACCGCGCCCAGCTCGGCCAGCATGGCGGGCAGGTCGGTGATCGTGTTGGGGGTGCGGCGCGGCATGCCGGTGCGTTCGAACACGGCCATCGCCTCGGCGGCGGGCCGCCCGGCGAGCAGCACCTTGCCCACCGCCGTGCTGTGCGGCAGCACCCGCCGCCCGACCTCGGCGAACATGCGCAGCCTGCGCGGCGAGGGCACCTGCGCCACGTAGACGATGAAGTCGCCTTCGAGCACGGCCAGGTTCGCCGTCTCGCCGGACAGCTCCACCATCTTGGCCAGGTACGGCTGCGCCCACACGCCGACCATGCTCTCCGCGATGCCGCCCAGCCGCACCAGCCCGCCGCCAAGCGCGTAACGCCGGTCGGATTCCTGACGCACGTAGCCGCGGGCGAGCAGCGTGCGCAGCAGCCGGTGAATGGTCCCGTACGGCAGCCCGGTCCTGGCGGCGATCTCCGACAGCGCCGCCTCACCCCCGTGCTCGGCCAGGGCCTCCAGCACGTCGAGCGCCCGCTCGACCGACTGGACGCTCACAGGCCCACCCCGCGCAGCGAGGCGTCCAGCACCTCGGCCGTGTGCGCCACCCTGATCTCCCCGCCCGCGCGGCGCGTCGCCGCGGCGATCTGCATCGTGCAGCCGGGGTTGGCCGACACCAGCAGCTGCGCGCCGGTCGTCCCGACCGCCTTGGCCTTCCTGTCGCCGAGGTCGCGGGCGGCCTGCGGCTGCAGCAGGTTGTACGTCCCCGCCGACCCGCAGCAGATGGCCGACTCGGGGATCTCGCGCAGCTCCAGCTCGGGGATCGCGCCCAGCAGCTCGCGCGGCTGCGACCGCACGCTCTGGGCGTGGGCCAGGTGACAGGCGTCGTGGTAGGCGACCGTGACGGGCAGCGGATGCCGCTTGGCCACGGGACCCAGTTCGGCCAGGTATTCCGACAGGTCCATCACCCGGAACCCCGGCTCGCGCCCGAGCAACTCGGCGTACTCCTTCATCGACGAGCCGCAGCCGGCCGCGTTCACCACGACGGTGTCGACGCCGGCCCGCTCGAACACCCGCACCGTCCTGCTCGCCAGCCGCCTGGCCTGCCCGTCGAGCCCCGAGTGCACGCTGAGCGCCCCGCAGCAGCCCTGGCCGCGCGGGATGACCACGTCGCAGCCCTCCAGCGCCAGCACCCGCGCCGTGGCCGCGTTGACCTGCGGGAAGAACTCACCCTGCACGCACCCGGTGAGCATCCCGACCACGGCCCTGCGCTCGCCCCTGGCCCGCACCACGCGCGGCATGCGCTGGCGGTGCTCCACGCGCGGCGCGAGCGCGGCCATGGCGCCCAGGCTGGGGTGCGCCCGGGCCAGGAACGGCGCCATCCGCTCCGCCAGCCACATTCCAGGACGCAGCAGCCGCAGCCGGCGCGGGTAGGGGAACAGGCTGAACACCAGGCCGCGCACGGCCCGCTCGCGCGGCTCGCGTACGTGCTGCCGTTCCACCTCGACCCTCGTCTGCTCGATCAGCCGGTCGTAGCGCACGCCCGAGGGACAGGCCGTCACGCACGCCATGCAGCCGAGGCAGGCGTCGAAGTGCCCGGCCATCTCCGGCGTCATGGGCGTGCCCTCGACGTGCTGCTTCATCAGATGGATCCGGCCGCGCGGCGAGTCCATCTCCTCGCCCCACAGCGCGTACGTGGGGCACGTCGGCAGGCAGAACCCGCAGTGCACGCAGTCGTTGATCAGCTCGGGATCCAAGCTCATGGCCGCACTCCCTTCCCCCCTCGCCGTCGCATCAGATGCCTCCCACGAACCGTCCGGGAGACATCCTGCGCCCGGGATCGAAGCGTTCCTTGACCCGCCGCATCAGCGGCAGCCCGCTCACATGCCCCCACCGGTCCACGCCCGCGTACGGCGCCGCGAGCACGCTCGCCCGCCCGCCGGCCGCCTCCACCTTCTCGCGCAGCCCCGACACCGTCGCGGCCACTTCGTCCTCGTTCAGCTCGCGTCCCGGCTCCAGCAGCACGCGCCCGGCCACGGGAGAGCCGCGCAGCGACAGCCCGCACCCGGCCGCCGCGTCCAGCACGGCCGCCGTGCCCGAAGCCGGGAACCGCACCTCCACCAGCACCTCGTCACCGAAGACCTGCCCCCACCACGAGGGCGGATCGGCGCTCACCGACCCAGTGCCGATCAGCTCGCGCAGCGCCTCCGCTCTGGTCCGCGCGGCCGTGCCCTCGACGAGCGCGGCCAGCGTGAGCGGCCCCGTGGGATCGGGCCGGTCCACCTCCACCGCGCTGGGCTCGGCCTGCGAGGCGGCCAGCGCCGCGGCGACCGCCGGGACCCGGGCGCGGCCCAGCTCGGCGACGACCCAGCGGCGCTCGGGGGGCGTCGGGTGCAGACGGAACGTGGCCTCGGCGATGACTCCCAGGGTGCCGTACGAGCCGGTGAAGAGCTTGCCGAGGTCGTAGCCCGCGACGTTCTTGACCACCTTGCCGCCGGACCTGGCGACGGTGCCGTCGGGGAGCACGACCGTGATGCCGATGAGCAGGTCGCGGGCGGTGCCGTAGCGGAACGCGCGCGGCCCCGGCAGCGGGGCGGCCAGGGTGCCGCCGACCGTCGCGTCCTCGCAGAACGGCACGTCCAGGGCCAGCTCCTGCCCCTCGCCGGCGAGGGCCGCGTACAGGCCCGCCATCGTCACCCCGGCCTGGGCGCGCACGACCAGGTCGCCGGCGGCGTGCTCCAGCACCTCGTTCATGCAGCACAGGTCGAGCAGGACGTCGCAGCGCTCGGGCGGGGGAGCCCAGTGCAGCTTCGTGCCGCCGCCGGCGGGCACCACCGCGAGGTCGCGCTCGGCGCAGGCGCGCAGGACGGCGGCGATCTCCTCGACGGTCTCGGGCAGCGCGACCCAGCGCGGCCGCACGCCGCACACGGCGTCGTCGTCGCCGGCCTGCCTGGTCGTCACCTCGCCGAACACGAACGCCCCCTCACAGTTGATCGGCCTTTCCCGACTCGACCAGCGGATGCACGCCCTTGCGCACGCCCGGCACCTCGCCGCACAACCTCGGGGTGGGGAAGACCTTGCCCGGGTTCGCCAGGCCCTGGGGGTCGAACGCGCACCGGACGAGCTGCATCGTGTCCAGGTCGTCCGCGCTGAACATCTTCGGCATATATCGGGATTTGTCGACGCCGACGCCGTGCTCGCCCGTGATCGAGCCGCCGTGCTCGATGCACAGGTCCAGGATCGCGCCGGAGACCACCTCGGCCCGCTCGCCCGCCCCCGGATCCCCGTCGTCGAACAGCACCAGCGGATGCAGGTTGCCGTCGCCCGCGTGGAAGACGTTGGCCACCTTGATGTCGTGCTCCGCCGAGAGCCGGTCGATGGCGGCCAGCACGGCGGGCAGCGACGTACGCGGCACCACGCCGTCCTGGACGATGTAGGCCGGGCTGATCCGCCCCACCGCGGCGAACGCCGACTTGCGGCCCTTCCAGATCGCCGCCCGCTCCGCCGGATCGGCCGCCACCCGCAGCTCGAACGCCGCCGAGCAGATCTCCTCAAGCTGGGCGAACTGCCGCTCCACCTCGGCGGCGGGACCGTCCAGCTCGACGATCAGCACGGCGCCCGCGCCCTCGGGGTAGGAGCAGGCCACCGCCGCCTCGGCCGCCTCGATGGCCAGCGCGTCCATCATCTCGATCGCGGCCGGCACGATGCCCGCCCCGATGATCGCCGAGACGGCCTGCCCGCCCTGCTCGATGCTCTCGAACGCGGCCAGCACCGTGGTCACGGCCTCCGGCGCGCGGCAGAGCCGTACCGTGATCTTGGTGGCGATGCCCAGCGTGCCCTCCGAGCCGATGAACGCGCCCAGCAGGTCGTAGCCGGGGTCCATGCGGTCGAGAGTGACCAGGTCGCCGTCCGGGGTGACGATCTCGCACGCTTCGACGTGGTTGACCGTGAAGCCGTACTTGAGGCAGTGGGCGCCGCCCGAGTTCTCCGCCACGTTGCCACCGATCGAGCAGATCTGCTGGCTGGAGGGATCGGGCGCGTAGTAGTAGCCGCGGTCGCGCACGGCCTCGGTGATCGCCAGGTTGGTGACGCCCGGCTCCACGACGGCCCTGCGGTCGGCGAGGTCGATCTCCAGGATCGCGCGCATCCTGGAGGTGACGATCAGCACGCCGTCCTCGCGGGGGAGCGCGCCGCCCGACAGGCCCGTGCCCGAGCCCCTGGCCACGAACGGCACGCCGAAGTCGTTGCAGAGCCGCACCACCCGGGCGACCTGCTCGGCCGTGTCCGGAAGCACGACCACGCCGGGGGTCGCCCGGTGATAGGTGAGGCCGTCGCACTCGTAGGTGCGCAGGCGTACCGGATCGGTGATCACCGAGTCGTGGGGCAGCAGCGAGCGGAGAGCCGCTATCAGGGTGTCCATCACCGATCCCCCTTCTTATGGCATTTGAGCATAGGCCGGAAGCGTCAGGAACTCTGCGAAGTCGTCGTCCAGCGCCACTTCCTTGAACAGCTCGGTCGCCTGCCCGAACAGCTTCTCGTCGTAGCCGGGCTCCTGCGCGATCTTGGCCAGCTCCTCGGAGATGATCCGCTCGACCAGCTCCTTGGTCACCTGCGCGCCGGTGTCGGCCAGCGTGATGTCGTTGTGGATCCACTGCCAGATCTGCGAGCGCGAGATCTCGGCCGTGGCCGCGTCCTCCATGAGGTTGTGGATGGCCACCGCGCCCAGCCCACCCATCCAGGCGGCCAGGTAACGCAGCGCCACGTCCACGTTGTTGCGCAGCCCCGCCTCGGTGATCTCGCCCGGCGTCTCGGAGACGGCCAGCAGCTCGGCCGCCGACACGCTGACGTCCGCGCGCAGCCGGTCGAGCTGGTTGGCCCGCGAGCCGAGCACGCCGTCGAACACCTCACGGCAGACCGGCACCAGGTCGGGGTGCGCCACCCACGACCCGTCGAACCCGTCGTTGGACTCGCGCGTCTTGTCCGCCCGCACCTTCTCCAGCGCGACGGCGTTGACCTCGGGGTCCCTGCGCGAGGGGATGAACGCCGCCATCCCGCCGATGGCGTGCGCGCCGCGCTTGTGGCAGGTGCGCACGAGCAGCTCGGTGTACGCGCGCATGAACGGCGCCGTCATCGTCACCGCGTTCCGCTCGGGCAGCAGGAACTCGCGCCCCCTGGTGCGGAACTTCTTGATCACGCTGAACAGGTAGTCCCAGCGGCCCGCGTTGAGCCCGGCCGAGTGGTCGCGCAGCTCGTAGAGGATCTCCTCCATCTCGAACGCAGCCGGGTAGGTCTCGATGAGCACGGTCGCCCTGATCGTGCCGTACGGGATGCCGAGCAACTCCTCGGCCCTGGTGAACACGTCGTTCCAGAGCCGGGCCTCCAGGTGCGACTCGATCTTGGGCAGGTAGAAGTACGGGCCCCTGCCCTTGTCGATCTGCCGCTGGGCGCAGTGGAAGAAGTAGAGCGCGAAGTCGAACAGCGACCCCGAGACCGGCTGCCCGTCCACCAGGGCGTGCTTCTCGTCGAGGTGCCAGCCGCGCGGCCGGACCACGACCGTGGCCAGCTCGGCGTCGGGCCGCAGCGCGTACGACTTGCCCCCGGTCTCGAAGTCGATCGTGCGGTCGAGCGCGTCGCGCAGGTTGAGGTGGCCGGCCACGCAGTTCTCCCAGAGCGGGGAGTTGGCGTCCTCGAAGTCGGCCAGCCACACCTTGGCGCCGGAGTTGAGCGCGTTGATGGTCATCTTCTTGTCGACCGGGCCGGTGATCTCCACCCGGCGGTCCTCCAGGCCGGGCGCGGGGGCGGCGACCTGCCAGTCGGCCTCCCTGATCTCCTTGGTCTCCGGCAGGAAGCCGAGCATGCCGCCCGCCGACAGCTCCGCCTGGCGCGCCTGGCGGGCCTCAAGGAGCTCCAGCCGCCTGGCGCCGAACTCCCGCTGGAGCGCCGCCACGAAGGCGAGCGCCTTCGGCGTGAGGATCTCGTCGAACCGGTCGAGCATCGGGCCGGTGATCTCCATCAGGACGCCTTTCCGCAGTGTGGAAAATCGATTCTGGATTGTGGAAGTGAAGTTACTCCCCTGGTGTCCGGGGGTCAAAGGTTGGGGTTCCCCCCGGGGGATCCCCGATGTGTGCCGGACCCGGACGCGACAGGATTTCCGCCATGAAGACGATGGCGATCGCGGGCGGCCTGCTGGCCTCCGCCTTCTTGATGGCGGGTTGCGGACTCCAGAGCCTGGGCGGGCCCAGCAGTGAGGACACGGCCTCGTACGAGGTGAAGGACAAGGTCTCCACGCTCCGGCTGGAGAGCGACGCGGGCGACGCCGTGATCACCGAGACCGACGGCACCACCGTGCGCGTGGTCGAGAAGCTGCGCTGGCGCGGCGACGACAAGCCCGTCCCCGAGCACAAGGTCGAGGGCGGCTCGCTGTTCCTGTCCTACAAGTGCCCGTCGAACTGGGGGAGCTGCAGCGTCGACTACAAGATCGAGATCCCCAAGGGGCTGTCCGCCGACCTGGAGAGCGGCTCAGGCACCCTGACCCTCAGGGCGCTGACCGGCCCGCTCGACCTGCGGGTCGGCTCCGGCGACGTGGACGCGGCCGGCCTGGGCGGCAAGAAGGTGCTGGCCACGGCCGGCTCGGGCAACATCGAGCTGAAGTACGTCTCCGTCCCCGACAGCGTGGAGCTGGAGGTCGGGTCGGGCGACATCACGCTCAACGTCCCCGACGGCGCCTACGATGTGAAGAGCGAGGTGGGCTCCGGCGACACCGACATCTCGGTCAAGAAAGACAACTCCTCGCCGCACAAGATCTCGCTGACGGCGGGTTCCGGCGACATCACCGTCGCGGCCTCTTGACAGGGCCGGGGCGCACCTGGATAACCAGGTGATTGCGCCGCGGGTGTCATGCCACCATCGTGGGAAGACATCGGGGTGTCCAGACGTTCCCTCATAGAGATGACACGAATGCACGAATACACCGCGCTCGACGAGTTCGAGACCGGCGACATGGACCTCGAGGAGCGCCAGGCGCTGCGCCGCGTGGCGGGCCTCTCCACCGAACTCCAGGATGTCTCCGAGGTCGAGTACCGGAAGCTGCGGCTCGAGCGGGTCGTCCTCGTCGGCGTCTGGACCTCGGGCACGGCCGAGGACGCCGACAACTCCCTTCTCGAGCTCAAGCTCTTGGCCGAGACGGCCGGATCCCAGGTGCTCGAAGGGCTCGTCCAGCGCCGCCAGAAGCCCGACCCGGCCACCTACATCGGCTCGGGCAAGGCCCTGGAGGTGCGCGACGTGGTCGACTCCACCGGCGCCGACACCGTGATCTGCGACGGCGAGCTGACCCCCGGCCAGCTCCGCCAGCTCGAAGAGATCGTCAAGGTCAAGGTGATCGACCGGACCGCGCTGATCCTCGACATCTTCGCCCAGCACGCCAAGAGCCGTGAGGGCAAGGCACAGGTCGAGCTGGCCCAGCTGTCCTACCTGCTGCCGCGCCTGCGCGGCTGGGGCGGCAACCTGTCCCGCCAGGTCGGCGGTCGCGCCGCGGGCGGCGTCGGCATCGGCGGCCGCGGCCCCGGTGAGACCAAGATCGAGCTGGACCGCCGGCGCATCCGCGAGCGCATGTCCAAGCTGCGCCGCCAGATCGGCGGCATGTCCACCTCCCGCGACACCATGCGCAACCGCCGCCAGCGGCGCGAGGTCCCGGCCGTGGCCATCGCCGGCTACACCAACGCCGGCAAGTCCTCGCTGCTCAACCGCGTCACCGGCGCGGGCGTGCTGGTGGAGGACGCGCTGTTCGCCACGCTCGACCCGACCGTGCGCAGGGCGCGCACGCCGGAGGGCCGGCTGTTCACCATCGCCGACACCGTCGGCTTCGTCCGGCACCTGCCCCACCAGCTCGTCGAGGCGTTCCGCTCGACGCTGGAGGAGGTCGCCGACGCCGACCTGATCCTGCACGTGGTCGACGGCTCGCACCCCGACCCCGAGGGGCAGCTGGCGGCCGTGCGCGAGGTGTTCGCCGACATCGAGGGCGCCTCCGAGGTGCCCGAGATCGTGGTGATCAACAAGGCCGACGCCGCCGACCGGGAGGTGCTCGACCGGATCGCCAGGCGCGAACGCGACAGCATCGTGGTGTCGGCGCGCACGGGCAAGGGAATCGGCGAGCTGATGGCGCTGATCGAGGAGCGGCTGCCGCGGCTCGACCACGAGGTGCAGCTGCTGGTGCCGTACGACAGGGGAGACCTGATCTCGCGGGCCCACAAGGAGGGCGAGGTGCTCTCGGTGGACCACGTGGGCGACGGGACCGTGCTGCACGCGCGGGTGCTGCCCAGTCTGGCGCAGGAGCTGGAGAAGGTGGGCAAGCCGGTGGAGCACGTCTCCTAGGCTCTGCCTGGGCTTCTTGGGGATGCCTACGCGGCGGAAGGGCGTCCGGCGAGGGCGGTTGCCTCCGCGCTGATGGGCGCTCGTAGAGGCCGTGAACACTGGAGAACAGATTCACCATGCCGAGGGTCTTCCTGGCATGGTGGATCTGTTCTCGCCGCAAAGCGCGCAGACTTGCCCAAAAGCGGCAGTGGTCCCCGAACCCTGGGATTGCTAGGATTGGCCAGACCTAACTTTGGTCTGGATTTGGGTTCGGTTCTGAGTTTCGGATGAGGGTCGTGCGCGTTCGAGTCGTCAGCGGGAGCCCTGGGGACGCGGTAGGGCTGCGTGACGATTGGGATGAGTGGTCTTTCTTCCGAATAACCCTGTACAGCAGCCCAACATGTGAAATAACGTAACTGAACTGAAATCGCCGGATCATGCCCCCGGCGATACGGTCACCGCACCAACGAGGTGCGGAAAAGAGCAGGAGACCCCCCATGTCGTCCGGACCCGGAGCGGACTCAGTGGGCGCGGCCCAGGCCGTGCGCTGGGCTCTGCGCTCATGCGGTGGGCCGTGCTGGGTGGTGATGCGGTGACCGTTCGACTGCTGACCAACATCGGCCGCCTCTGGACCGGCAACGAGGTCCTGAGCAACGCCGCCATCCTGGTGCACAACGACCGCATCGCGTGGGTCGGGCGCGCGCCCGATCTGCCGCAGAGCGTTCCCGGGGTCGTCGACGACATCGTCGACGTCGACCACGTCGAAAACCTGGGCGGCGCCCTGGTCACGCCCGGCCTGATCGACGCCCACACGCACCCCGTCTACGCCGGCAACCGCTACGCCGAGCTGGCGATCCGCACCGGCGGCTCCACGTCCGCCTCGATCACCGCGGCGGGCGGCGGCGTGGGCTCCACCGTCACCGTGACCCGCGGCACCGACCCGTGGACCCTGTGCAACGGCGTACGCGAGCGGCTGCGTGGCTGGCTGCTCAGCGGCACCACGACCGTCGAGGCCAAGACCGGCTACCACCTCACCCGCGACGGCGAGCTCGCCGACGTGCGGCTCCTGCGTGAGCTGGAGAAGGAGCCGATGATGCCGCGGGTGCACGTCACGTTCCTGGCCGCGCACGTGGTGCCGCCCGAATACTTCGGCAGGCAGCGCGAGTACGTCGAGGCCGTGGGCGCCTGGTGCGCCGACGCGGCCGCGGCCGGCGCCGACAGCGTCGACGTCTACTGCGACGAGGGCTACTTCACCACCGAGGAGTCCCGCTGGGTCCTCGCCTCCGGCCGCAACGTGGGCCTGCTGCCGCGCATCCACGCCGGCCAGTACAGCCGCCGCGGCGCCGTCCAGCTGGCCGCCGAGCTCGGCTGCGCGTCGGCTGACGGCCTGCACCACATGTCCGACGAGGACATCGCCATCATGTCCCGCTACGGCGTCCCCGCCGTCGTCTGCCCCGCCACCGCCCTGCAGCGCGGCCACCTCCCGCCGGTCCGCCAGATGATCAAGCACGGCGTCCAGATCGCGCTCGGCAGCGACCACAACCCCGGCTACTGCGGCATCACCTCGATGTCCCTGGTGATCGCCATGGCGGTGTCGGCGTTCGGCATGAGCGTCAACGACGCCCTCCGCGCCGCCACCCTCGGCGGAGCCACCGTCCTCGGCGCCCCCGACCGCGGCGTCCTCGCGCCCGGCCGGCTGGCCGACATCGTCCAGTGGGACGCCGACCACGAGGGCGCCTTCGCCTGGTCCTTCGGGCTGAAGCCGCGGCGGGTGTGGCGGGGTGGGACGCCGGTCCAGTAGTCAGGGTCCGGACATGTCACCCTGGATCGCCATCGTCACAGATTCCACAGCCTGCCTTGGGGACGAACCCAACATAACCATCGTCCCCATCCAGGTCCTCCCCCGCCACGGCACCCCCTTCGCCCCTCCTCCCACGCCCGGCCCTCCCACGCCCGGCCCTCCCACAACGTCCCGTCGCCCTGCAGCGCGGCCGACTACGCTCGGCTCTTCCACTGCCGGCCCTCCCACCGCGTCCGGCCTTCCCACCGCGTCCGGCTCTACCGCCGCGTCCGGCACCACATCGGCCCTGGAGTCGCCGCCTGTCGAGCCGGCCGCCACATCAGCCCTTGGACCGTCTGTCACGGCCGCACCCACCTCAATGGGCGGCCCAATGGGTTGCCGTATAGGTAGCGACGCCTTGAGAGACGCCTCAGCCGACGAGGGGCCGATTCGGGACGCCCACGTAGGTGGGGCGGGACCGTCTGGAGCCGCCTGCCCCGGCGACGGGCCGTTTGGTGAGTCCTTGCCCGTCAGGGGATCGTCTGGGAACGCCTACCCCGGCGCGAGCCCACCGAGGAGCAGCTCCACCGCCGAAGTACCGCCAGAAGCGTCACCGGACGCCTCACCAGAAGCGTCACCAGTCGCTTCACCAGAAGCGCAGTCAGAAGTGCCGGCAGAAGCATCCTCAGAAGTGGTGTCGTCAGACGAGAACCCCTCCATCGGAGACCTCACAGACGCGACCACCTCCCGGCCTTCCCCCACCCGCTTCGCCTCCTGCTACGCCGAGCTGGCCGCCGCCGGCGCCACGGCCATCGTCTCGATCCACGTCTCCGCCGAACTGTCCGGCACCATAGACTCCGCCCGAGCCGCAGCACGGGAAGCACCCGTACCCGTAGAGGTGATCGACAGCCGCTCGATCGCCATGGGCCTGGGATACCCCGTCCTGGCCGCCGCCCGTACCGCCGAGAGCGGGGGCACCCTGGACGAGGTGGCAGCGGCCGCACACCGCTGCCTACAAACCACGCAATCGTTCTTCTACGTGGACAACCTCGACTACCTCCGCCGCAGCGGCCGAATCGGCACGGCAGCCTCCCTCGTAGGCTCCGCCCTCATGATCAAGCCCTTGCTCCACATCGTGGACGGCCGCATCTCCCTCCTGGAGAAGGTCCGCACGGCCTCACGCGCCACCGCCCGCCTCGAAGACCTGGCCGTGCACGCGGCGGGACCGGGCCCCGTACGGATCGCCGTACAACACCTGAACGCGAGCGAACGAGCCGAAGCGTTGGCGGAACGCCTCCCGAAACGCCTGCCAGGCGCGATGGACCTCCGGGTAGTGGAGGTAGGCGCGGAGCTCGGCATCCATGTGGGCCCCGGCTTCCTCGGCCTCACCGTAACACCAGCAGACGGATAACGATCCCGCCCCCGGCACGTCATCCACAGCCGGCCCCTCCCCACCCACCACTATCCACAGAACGCCGTTCGGCCCCATCATCACGACCACCCACCCCATACCGTCGCCGACGTGCGAACCCCCGATCCGAAGGCAGAGCGCGCCATAGCCGAAGCCCGGCTACGGTCGATCACCACCCCTGCCCGCCGTCCCCGCCACCTCATCGGCAGACCTCCCTGGGGCATGCGAAAGCCCCCCGGATCCCGGGAACCCACCCCCGCCCCCACGACCGCACCCCGCGCGAAACCACAGCAGGTAAGCCCAAGCCCGGAGCCGGGTGAGCGGGCATCCACACGGACGACCGCGCAACGAGCAGCACCCGCACCCGTCCCCCGCTATCACGTTGAGCCCGGCTTCGACCGTGACCGCGGACACCGCTTCGACCTCGATCCCGGCCACAGCCCTGCCCCCACTCGCAGCCGTGCACCCGTTCACAACTACGACGTTGATCCCGGCCCCGGCCCCGGCCCCGGCCCCGGCCCCGGCCCCGGCCCCGGCCCCGGACACCGCCTCGGCTTCGGTTCCGGTCACAGGTCGGCACCTGCTCGCAGTCCTGCACCGGTCGCCAACTACGACGCCGGCCATGGTTCTGACCCTGACCACAGCATCAGCTCCAGCCGTAGCCCTCGCCGGGTTCCCCGTCCTCCCTACTCCTACGCCACCGCCAACCCCTCCACTGCCGCCGCCGGCCCCTCCTCCACCGCAGCCGATCTATCCACCTCTACCACTTTCACCACCGCCACGGCCTTCTCAACCACCGCCCCCACGTCCGCAGCCCCAATGGTTGCGGGCGCCGCGCCCCTGGCCCTCGCACCTTCCCTCACCTCTGCGACTCCCTCGACCTCCACGACGCCAGGGGCCTCGACCTCTACACCCACAAGCCCGCTCACCGCCGACGCGCCCAGGTCCTCTAATTCACCTACGGTCGGCACGCCCACGACCTCTGACCCGCCTACCGCCGTCCCATCCCCGCCCAGGACCACCAACCCACCCACCTCCGGTACGCCCACCTCCTCCCCAGCCGCCCTCCCCCCTCCCTCATTGCGATCACTTCGAGAGTTGCTCGCCTCCAAGAGCTCCACCCTCGATCCGGGCAAACCAGGTCTCCGTGTCCTCCTCGCCATCGGCGCACTCGCAGTCGCCGCAGCCGCCTTCTTCGTCTGGCGCTCGAACCCGTCACCCCAACCCCTCGCAGTCCCCACCCCGATCACCCCCAACACGTCGATCACCCCCTTGACCCAATCCCCCTCCGCCAAAGTGACCGTCCACGTCGCAGGCAAGATCCGTAAGCCCGGCGTCTATCTGCTCCCCTCAGGCGCCCGAGTGACGGACGCGGTGACAGCCGCGGGCGGCGTGACGCGCGGCGCCTCGACCGGGCCGCTCAACCTGGCCAGACGTCTGATTGACGGCGAGCAGATAGTGGTGGGCGCCACCTCGCCCCAGACACCCCTCGGCCCCGGTTCCCCTGTCACGGACCCGGCCACCGCCATCCTGGACCTGAACTCCGCCACCACCGACCAACTCGAACAACTCCCAGGAGTCGGAGAAGTCCTGGCCGCACGCATCTTCGAGTTCCGTACCAGCCGGGGCGGCTTCACCTCGGTCGAGCAACTCCGCGAAGTCAGCGGCATTGGCCCCAGAAAGTTCGCCGAGATCAAGCCGAAGGTCCGCGTCTGACATGCCCAGAAAACGCACCGCGGACAGCCAGAAAGACCCCATCACCGTCCCCCGCGAACACACCTGGCCCCTCGCCGTGCCCGCCCTGGCCGCCTGGGCCACCGCCCTGATCCTGCCCGCCTGCTCTGCCCTCACCGGCATGATCGTCGCCACAGCCGCAGCCGTGGCGGCCATCGTGCTGCTCCGCCTCACCCGATTCGCAGACGGACAAGCCGCCAGACGCACCGCATGGCGAAACGTCACCATAGCCACCCTCATCTGCACGGCAGCAGCCTCGGCCTCCGTCGCTTTCAGAGTCCACGCCCTCACCACAGGCCCAGCAGCCCAACTCGCGGCGGCGAACGCCTTCGTCACCGCCCAGATCGCCCTGACCGACGACCCCAAACGCCGCCCGGACAAGAGCGGACACTTCCAGCCCGTCGGCTACGTGATCTCCGCTGACCTCAAGACCATCCGAACCGGCGCCACCACGCAAGCAGTCAACGTCCCCATCACCGTCTTCGCCACCGGCCAAGCCTGGGGCCCACTCCTGCCCACCCAGCACGTGGAAGTCACCGGCCGCCTGGCCAAACCGATCCCAGGCTCCCTGATAGCCGCGACTCTCCTGGTCCGAGGCCCGCCAAGAGTGCTGACCCAGCCCTCAGGGCTCCAGACGGCAGCGGGCGCGCTCAGGTCGGGCCTGCGATCGGCCGCCGACGTCCTCCCGCCCGACCAGCGCGGCCTTCTCCCGGGCCTCGTCGTCGGCGACGTCTCCCGCATGGACCCGCAGGTGACCGCCGACTTCAAGGAAGCGGGCCTCAGCCACCTGAATGCGGTATCCGGGGCAAATTTGGCGATAGTCGCAGGCGCCACACTCGCGATCTCCCGCGTCATCGGCCTCTCCTTGCCGCTGAGGGCCATATTCGCCGCAGTCGCGATGCTCGCGTTCGCCATCGTCGCCCGCCCGTCCCCGAGCGTCCTGCGCGCCCTCCTGATGGGCCTGGCAGCAGCCATAGCGATGGGTACGGGCCGTTCGAAGGACGGCTTCGCGGCCCTGACCGCAACCGTCCTCTTCCTGATCCTCTTCGCCCCCGAACTCGCCCGCTCCTACGGCTTCGCCCTCTCGGTAACCGCCACCGCCGGCATCCTCATCCTGGCCCCTCGCTGGCGAGACAAGCTAACCGGAACAACCAGGGAAATCCCTCCACCAAGAACTGAGCCCCACCCTCATCCGGCCCACCTCCATCACGACCACGCCCATCACGACCACGCCCATCACGACCACGCCCATCAGGACTTCCCTGATCGTGACTACGCCGATCGCGACCACACCGATTGCGACCGCACCCACCGCCTCAGCGCCGACCCACTTGACCTCTATCGCCCCAGCCCGTATCCCCTCAACCCGGACCACTCCCAATCGGGCCACCTCGGCAGCGACCACTCCGACCTCAACCGGTTCGCCGCAGACCATCCCAGCCCTGACAGCTCCTGCTTGCATCGCCACGGTTCGGGCCACTCGGATTCCGGCCGCCTCGACCCTGACCGCTGCAACGCCGACCGCTTCTGCTCCGGACACCATGTCGTTGACCGCTGTGAGCCTGTCCGCCGTGGCCCTGACGTCTACGACCCGAATACGCCCGCTCCCGATCGCCGCAACGTTGACGACCCCAGCCCGCGCCACACGCGTCTGCGCGACTCAGACCCGCATGGCTCGGACCCGCATGGCTCGGACCCGCATGGCTCGGACCCGCATGGCTCGGACCCGCATGGCTCAGACCCGCATGGCTCAGAGTCCAGGCACCAAGGCCCTGATTCTGGGTTCTCGTGGCGGGTTCCACGCTGGATGGCTGAGGCTGTTGCCGTTCCGGCGGCCGCTCAGCTGGCGGTGACACCTGTCCTGGTACTGATGGCGGGCCAGCTGACCCCAGTAGCCGTGATCGCCAACCTGCTCGTCGCCCCGGCCGTGGCTCCCGCCACCCTGCTCGGCTTCGGCGCCGCTCTGGTGGCCCCCGTCTGGCCGGACGGTGCGAGGCTGCTGGTGATCCCGGCCGGATACGCGGTCGGCTGGATCACCACGGTAGCCCGCTGGGCGGTGAACCTGCCGTTCGCCAACATCCCGTGGCCCGCCGGCCTAACGGGTCTCGGCCTGCTCCTGCTCGTGCTGCTCGTGGCGGTCTTTCTCCTGCGACGTCGCGCCTGGCGGGCGATGGCCCTCACAGCGGCCGGTGCCGCACTTCTGACGGTGCTGGTGATCCGGCCCATCACCGGACCCTGGCCGCCGAGGAACTGGCTGATGGTCATGTGTGACGTGGGTTAGGGCGACGGCCTGGTGATCTCGGCCGGGCCGGGACGCGGCGTCGTGGTGGACACCGGGCCGGACCCCGTGACCATGGACCGCTGCCTGAGGAGGATCGGCATCGAGGACGTACCGCTGCTCGTTCTCACCCACCCCCACGCCGATCATGTCAACGGTCTGCCAGGCGTGCTCAGAAACCGACGCGTCGGCGCGGTGCTGGTCAGTCCGCAACGAACGGACGCACGATCAGTCGCACGCGTGTCCGCCACCCTCGCACACCACCGGATCCCCGAATGGACCGCCCCACCAGGGACCCGCTGGCGGTTCGGTCCATCGGAGCTGACCGTACTGGCCCCGGAGGTCGCAGCCCATGACATGCACGGATACGGAGAGGGAAGCGCGATCAACAACTCCAGCATCGTTATGCACGTACGCTGGCGCGCCGGCTCGATCCTGCTCAGCGGCGACCTGGAAACGGAAGCGCAGGAACAACTGCACCGCCGCTTGACCGTACGGGCGGACCTCCTCAAAACCCCGCACCACGGTTCGAACCGGCAGTCCCCGACCTTCCTGTCCTCGCTGGGCGCCCGAGCCGCGCTGATCAGCGTCGGAGCCGACAACGACTACGGCCATCCCGCCGAGTACACGCTGAACCTGCTGAGACGGCTGGGCCTCACCATCTACCGGACCGATCAGGACGGAGACCTCGCCGTGGTCGAACGAGAAGAAGGAGGAATGGCGGTCGTCGCACGAGGCACGTAGCCGATCAGCTTTGGGCTTGGAACCAGGACGTATGTGGGGTGACGCGATTGTTCGCGAGACTTGGTCGGCGGTCGGCGGTCGGCGGTCGGCGGTCGGCGGTCGGCGGTCGGCGGTCGAGGGCCAGGGGCCGGGACCGAGGAGCCGGGGGCGAGGAACGGGTCAGGGGCCAGGGAGCACGGAGCAGGGAGCAGAGGGCCGGGCTCAGGGACCGGGGAGCAGAGGGGAGCTTGGGCGGAAGCCAGGAGCCGGGATCGAGAACAGTCCGGCCTACGCGGCCCCGCACCTCGCGTCCCAAGCCTATTTCCCCCATTCGAGGGAGCATGGCGATCATGCCTTCCCTCGCCAGAGGGAGTCGCAGCACCAGGGAGATTGGAAGGCTCAGAAGGTCAGCATGCACGACCTCTTCCGACCGGGGTGCAACCGTGACCAATCGGATCCACCGTACGTTCCCGATGAACAACCGCACGTCCCTGATGAGTCTGATCGCCGCAGTGGCCCTTGCGACCGCGCCCTCCGGGGCCTGGGCGTTGGCCGGCGCTGCAGCTTCGGCGCCGTCCGGGGGCTGGGCCTCGGACGGCGCTGCCGCCTCGGCGCCGTTCGGGGTCTGGGGGTCGGTCGGCATTGCCGGATCGACGCCGTCCGGGGGCCGGACGGCGGATGGTACGGCCAGGCCGGAGGCATCCGCCGTGCCGAGCCCGACCACGTCCGCCGCGAAGACCGCTCACCTCAAAGGGCGGGCCACGATGTACTTTCCGGCGCCCGACAATGACATCGAGATCACGGCCGACGCCCATGCCGCGTTCGACCCGAGCGGTGCATGGAGACCTACCCGATCATGGGGGACGTTCCGGATCTCGCACCGGTACAAGATGCCGGACGGGACATGGTTCACCAACTGGGGTGATTTCGCGGTCGACTGCCTGACCACCGGTGGACCCACCGCGACCGTCACCGGCAGGCTCACCAAGGTGACACCCGGCGGGCCATGGGAGGAGTTGCTGAAGGACCGGACACGCATGGGCCTCAGTTTCTACGTCGCGGGGAAAGGCCGTGGACCGAGCCGGATCGGTCTGAGCGGGGCTCCTCTGCCCGGGGAAGGCCAGTTGAGCGCCTGCATGGCTCCCGCAGCCGACGCTCCGGTGATCAAGGGGGGATACACGCTGCTGGACAAGAGATGATGCGCCGATCGGTGCTGTCACGCGTCGGCTCGGCGGAGGCGTTCGGCTGCTTGGGCCCAGAGCGCTCTGCCGGACACCGCGGTGTAGCCGTGGAGTGCTTCCCACCGAACGTCATGGGCCGCCGGCCACAGCCCGGCCGCCCAGGCGATCTGCTGTTCTTCGGTGGTGAACGGGCGGGCCCGAGCGTCCTGGTAGGCGGCCAGGAACGCCTCGGTGCTCTCGATCGGCGGCAAAGTGGCCGGTCCCAGCTTGGGGAAGACCGTACTGGCGGCTCCCACCAGAGCGGCCTCCGGTTGCCAGGCCAGGCTGTCCCAGTCGTGCACGATCCACACCCGCCGGCCATGCCACCCGAGGTTGTGCGCCTCGAAGTCGGCGTGGCCCAGCACGCGGGGCAGGTCGGCGGCCAGCATGCGCCGGCGGACCCTGTCGGCTATGTCAGTGACATAGGCGGGTACGAGGCTCTGGTCCCTTTCGTCGAGTGACTCGATCGAAGGCCACAGCCCAGGGTCGGGGTGATCCCACCGTACCCAGCGCGGATTGGGGAGCGGTGGCGTGACGGCGACGTCCGCGAGTGCGGTCATCAGCTGGGCGAAGACCTCCGCGTAGCGTACGGCGATGTCCGGTGTGTCCCCGTGCAGCACCTCTCCTCCAGGGCGGAATTCCTCCGCGTGTACGGCAAGGGGACCGACACCGACGACCGGCGTGAGCGGACGGGCGCAGGGGAACCCGTTCTCGGCCAGCCGGGCCTGCGCCGCGACGCACGACCCCGCCCGGCCGTCGTCGGGACGGGCCTTGACCACGACGTCCGTACCGCCGGCCAGCCGGAGACCGAGCACCGCCGACATCGACTGCTGCCGGAACAGCACGTCGGCGGGTCGCTCCCCCAGATGGTCCAGGCACCAGGCCGGTAGCCAGTCCGGCAGATCATCGAGCGGCACAGGGAAACTGTGCCACGGCGCGTGCCGAACGCGCCGGAGGCCGCCTGAGACGCACGTTCCTCACCCTGCGTCCAGCGCTCACAGCGGCGGCGGAGGCGTTGAGTACCGGGTTGTCGGTGGGGCATGGCATGCTGCCTGACATGGCGGGAACCGATCCAGCACCTGTGACCCTGGTCGTCGGCGATGAGGAGTTGATGGCCGAGAGGGCGGTGAGTGGCGTCGTCGCCGCGGCCCGGGCGGCCGATCCCGCCACCGAGGTGCATGACCTGCTGGGGAGCAAGGTCACCACCGGCGAGCTCACCCAGCTGACCTCGCCGTCGCTCTTCGGCGATCGTTCCGTGGTGGTGATCCGGTCGGCGCAGGATCTGGCGAAGGACGTCATCGCCGAGATCGTGGCCTACGCCAAGCAGCCGTCCGAGGACACGGTGATGGTCCTGGCGCACCCGGGTGGGGTGAAGGGCAAGGCGCTGGTCGATGGGGTGAAGAAGGCCGGGGCCAAGGTGATCACGATCAGCAAGGTCACCAAGGCGGGGGAGCGGCTGGAGTTCATCAAGGGGGAGTTCAAGCGGGCCGGGCGCAACATCGCGGGCGACGCGGCGCAGGCGCTGCTCGACGCCGTGGGCAATGACCTGCGGGAGCTCGCTGCGGCGTGCAGCCAGCTGGTGTTCGACAGCGAAGAGAAGACGATCAGCGCGACGGCGGTGGCCCGCTATCACAAGGGGCGCGCGGAGGTCACCGGGTTCAACGTGGCCGACTCGGCGGTCGAGGGACGGCTGGCGGAGGCGCTGGAGCAACTGCGCTGGGCGCTCGGCACGGGCGTCGCGCCCGTGCTGCTGGTGAGTGCCCTGGCCGGTGGGCTGCGATCACTGGCGAAGGTCGGCAGCGCGCCGCGCAACCTCCGGGGCGGGCAGCTGGCGAGCCATGTCGGCATGCCGCCGTGGAAGGTGGACCGGGTGCGACGGCAGCTCAACGGGTGGGGGCCGGAAGGGCTGTCCCGGGCGATCCAGGCCGTGGCCAGTGCCGATGAGCAGGTCAAGGGCGGGGGCGCGGATCCGGCTTACGCGCTGGAGCACACGGTGCAGGTCATTGTGGCCAATCGAACGGGCCGGTGACGCCAAGAGGTGAGTCGGTGTGGCCGGACGATCGAGGAGGGATACGTCGGCTCGGCCAACTGAGCGGGGCGGCGACGTCCGAAGGTCACGGGTCGGGGTGGCCAGATGAAGGGCGCAGTTGGCGTAGTCGGCTGAGTGGGTCCAGTGGCGTCCGAGGGGTGCTGGGCGGCGTGGCCGGCTGAGCGCGGCGGCAGCAATCCGGGGCACACAGGCCGGCGTGCCGATTTAGTGTGCGGCGGCGTCCGAGGAGCACAGGTCGGCGTGCCACCTGACCTCCGTGCCTGTGTCCGCGGGACGGGTCGGTAAAGAACGGGCATGCGGGGAGCGACAGCGCGAGACACAGGCCAGCGGGAGATCGGCGGAGGAGCGGGCCAGAGGGGAGCGGTGAGCAGGGAGAAGCCCGCAAGACGCAGGTCAGCCCGGGTTTTCCGCGCTGAGGAGCAGGCGCTTGAGGAGTTCGTTCAACACGATCTGATCCTCGGGTGGCAGAGCGCTGATCATCGCGGCCTCCACCTCGGCGCGGATCGTCATCGCATCCGTCCACAGGTCGTTCCCCTTGGGGGTGATCTCGACGTCCACCCGACGCCGATCCTCGGTGCTGCGTACGCGCCGCACCAGCTGCGACCGTTCCAGCGTGTCCAGTCGCCCCGTCATCCCGGCAGGCGAGAGCAGGAGATCCGCGGCCAGCTCCGAGGGCGTCGCCGAACCCCCGCGAGCCACCAGGCGGTGCAGCGTCTCGAACTCGAAGTCCTGCATGCCGACCTCCGACAGCGCCGCCTCCTTGGTGTGGCCCAGGTGCTTCACCAGGAACTGCAGGCGGGTGACGATCGCCTCCACCCGTTCGTCGAAGGGTGCCTTGCCGCGCCAGCGGGCCAGGTGACGATCGACGGAGTCCTCCATGCGCGAGATCCTATGCCAGCAAGTATTTTGTTGACGAAACATTCGCTGACGAAATACCTTCTCTGAACATGATGTCTCGGCTGTTGATCGGACGGTGCCTGTCGGCGCTGGCCACGGCGCTCATCCCGACGACCCTGACCCTGGCGGTGCTGCGTGCCACCGACGACGCCGGGGCGCTCGGGATCGTGCTGGCGAGCGAACTGGTTCCCATGCTGCTGCTCCTCCCCGTCGGCGGCGTGCTGGCCGACCGGCTCAGGCCCGAGCGGGTCGCACTGTTCGCCGACCTGGTCCGGGGCGTGTCGCAGGCGGCCATCGCCGTGGAACTGATCCTCGGGCTGTACCGGCTGGTCGACCTCGCGCTGTTGTCGGCGATCGCCGGCGCGGCCATCGCGTTCGGAAGCCCGGCCGTGCCGCGGCTGGTGGTCGCGGTCGTGCCCGGGCCGGCCAGATTGCGGATGAACGCGCGCATCGGCATGGTGACGAGCCTGTCGTCGGTGGCGGCTCCGGCGATCGCCGGCACGGTCACCGTCGCCGCCGGGCCTGGTTGGGCGGCGGGGCTGACCGCGGTGCTGTTCGCCGGCTCGGCGCTGACGCTGAGCGGCATCCGAACGTCGACCGCTCGGCCCGTGGAGGGCTACCAAGGAGCTGAGGAGGGGGCAGAGGGCCAGAGCGCTGAGAAGAGTCCGAGGGGCCAGAGCGTGGCGGCCCGGGGTGCGGGGGGTGGGGAGAGCCTGAGGGGCCAAGGCGCTGCGGGTGTGGCGGCGAATCGAGGCCTCGAGAGCCCTGAGGCGAAGGAGCGGGGCACCTTCTCGGCGTTCGGGCGGGATCTGGGGCATGGGTGGCGCGAGATCAGGCAAAGGCCCTGGTTCCTGGCATGCGTGTTCGGTCATGGCGTGTGGCATTTCGTCGCCGGGCTCTTCCTGACGCTCGCCCCCGTGACGGTCGTACAGGACCTGGGCGGTGAGACGAGCTGGATGGTGATCGTGCAGAGCGGCACCGTCGGGATGGTGCTCGGCGTGTTCGCCGCACCGAGGCTGCCGATCCGCCGCCCGCTGGCGCTGATGCAGGTCGGCGCCGCCGCCTACCTGCTCCCCATGGTCGCCCTGGCCATCCCGGGGCCTGTCACGGTGCTGGCGGGGGCGTACTTCCTGGCGATGTTCGGGCTGGGAGTGCTCATCCCGTTGTGGGAGACGGTCGTGGCCGAGGAGATCCCGGAGAGGGCTCTGGGACGGGTGCGCTCGTTCGACACGCTGATCTCGTTCGCGTCGCGACCGTTCGGGCTGGCGGTGGCGGCACCGCTGGCCGGGCTGACCGGGGTCACGGCTCTGGCGGTGGCGGGTGGCGTACTGGTCGCCGCCGCCAACCTGCTGGCGATCGCCTGGTCACCCACGACGCCCGACCCGAACGCCCGCAGGCGCGACAACGTTGACGGGCCGCGCTCGCCGAGACTGGGGAGAAAGCGTCCGATCGCCTGATCGCGGCTGGGCCGGGATGTGCTCATCTAGGTGTGGTCGAGCCGGGCTGCTCAAGCGGCACATGCTCGCGCATGATGGCGATGGCCTCGGTGGCGGCGCCGACCACGTGATCGGCCGTGTGTTCGTGGGCCGGCCACGTCCCCCGGTCGATCCAGATCGTACGCAGCCCGGCTGCTTGCGCTCCTGCGATGTCGGCGATGAGATTGTCGCCGACCATCCAGCCGCCCCGAGCCAGGCTGGCCCCACACCGTTCAGCGGCGATCTCGAACAGGCCGATCTCGGGCTTCCTGACGCCGTCGGCTCCCGACACGGCGTAACCGTCTACTGCGCCAGCCAGGCCGGTACGGCGAAGCTTGCCGAGTTGGTTGTCCGCCATGCCGTTCGTGACGATCCCCACCCGCCATCCCGCGCCGCGCAGGCCGGCTATCCCGGCCAGGACGCCGGGGTAGCACCGCACGAGGTCGGGCATGCGCCGGCGGTAGGCTCCCCATAGCTCCTCAACCGGCTCGGAAAGAGCGAAATGCTCACGGACCTTGCTGAAGAAGGTCTCCCGGTGAGGGTGCGTGGCTCGATCCTGGGCAACGAGCCAAGCGACGCTCTCGGCGCCCAGGTGCTGTCGCTCGGCGAACTCCGTGGCCCACCGAAGGAACGCGGTATCAAGGTCGAGGAGTGTTCTGTCGAGGTCGAACAGGGCTAGGCGCTGCACGCAGCCGATCATAGAAAGCCGCGGCTCGACCAGGACAGCCGGCTTGGGATGAAGGTCACGGTCATCCCTTCTGCGCGCCTCCTCGGCACGTGTGGGATCTCCAATGGCGCAAGCGGCTCACGTCGTTCAGGACCGCCGCGGAGCGGTCAGGTGCGGGCGGTCTCGTGGATGACGCCGTCGCTGATCTCCAGCACCCGGTCCGCCACCGTCATCAGACTCTCATCATGCGTGGCCACCAGCGCCGTAACCCCCTCACTCCGTACGAGCGCCCGCAGCAGCTCCATGATCTGCCGCCCAGTCTGCGAGTCCAGCTGCCCCGTCGGCTCGTCGGCCACCAGCAGCCGGGGCCGGTTGGCCAGGGAGCGCGCGATGGCCACCCGCTGCCGCTGCCCCCCGGACAGCTCGTACGGCCGCTGGTTGACGTGCTGCTCCAGCCCCACGAGCGCGAGCAGCATCCGGACGCGGGCCTCCCGTTCCACCGCGGGCGTACGCACGAGGCGCATCGGCACCCCGACGTTCTCGGCCGCCGACAGGACGGGGATCAGGCCGAAGGACTGGAAGACGAAGCCGACGACGTCCCGCCGCAGGGTGAGCAGCTCGTCCTCCGACATGGCGGTGACCTCGTGCCCGTCCACCACAACCCGGCCGGCGTCCGCTTTGTCCAGGCCGCCGATCTGGTTGAGCAGGGTGGTCTTGCCCGAGCCCGACCGCCCCCGTACGGCGACCAGTTCGCCGGGATGGATGGAGAACGTCACATCTCGCAGCGCGACGACCTCCTTCGGCCCGGTCCGGTAGACCTTGCGCAGACCCTCCACCACGACCAGAGGCGAGTCAGTCATTCGAGGGCTCCTCTCGGGCGGGCCACACGCCGATGTGGTCGGATTCGAGTTCGAGGCGGACCCGCCGCTCCATGTCGAGGGCGCTGGTGAAGTCGCGGGGCAGCTGCAGCCGTCCGACGCGGTCGAGCACCGCGTACTCCTCGGCGATGATCTGGCCCTCGGCGCCCTCGCGCCGGAGCGTCTCGCTGCTGGTGCGGCCGTCGCGGATGCCCACCGTCCGGTCCACCTGCTCGGAGACGAGCGGGTCGTGCGTCACGATGACCACGGTCACCCCCAGTTCCCTGTTGGCCGTGCGCAGGGCGTCGAACACCTGCTCCGACGTCTCGCTGTCCAGCTCGCCCGTCGGTTCGTCGGCCAGGATGAGCTGCGGGGAGTTGGCCAGCGCGACGGCGATGGCGACGCGCTGCTGCTGGCCGCCGGACAGCTCGGGGGGTTTGCGGCCGGCGCAGGAGTCGACGCCGAGCAGCTCCAGCAGCTCCTCTGCCCGTCCCCGCCGCGCCTTCCCGCGAGCGGCGAGCTTCATCGGCAGCTCGACGTTCTCCTGAGCGGTCAGGTACGGCAGCAGGTTGCGCGCGGTCTGCTGCCAGATGAACCCGACCACGGAACGCCGGTAACGCAACCGGTCGCGGGGGCTCATCGACAGCAGGTCCATGCCCGCCACCCTGGCCACCCCCGCCGTCGGCACGTCCAGCCCGGACAGCACGTTCAGCAGGGTCGACTTGCCCGAGCCCGACGCGCCGACGATGGCCACCAGCTCGCCCTTGTCGATCACCAGGTCGAGGCCCTGCAACGCGACGACCTCGACGCCCTCGGTCTTGTAGATGCGGACGAGGTTGTCGCACACGATGTGCGCGTCGCCGCCGAAGGCGGCCTTCTGGCGGGTGGCCTTGGCTTCCAGCTCTGACAGGGTCGGATTCATGTTTGGTCCCCCACTCGAAGGACGGCGCCGAGGCTGCGACGACGGCTGATGACGGTGTGCGCGTACGCGCCGAGCACGGCGACGACGGCCAGCCCGGCGGCCAGCGCGCTCGGCAGGAACAGGTCGAGCGAGTAGTCGCCGACGGCCAGGTCACCGGCGTAGGACGACAGGTCGACGCCGGGCCCGAGCGCGGCCGGCAGGCCGAGGCCCAGGCCGAGCCCGACCAGGGCGGTGACGAGGATCATGGGCAGGATCTCCAGCACGGTCAGCCGCTGCGCCTGGCGTTCGGACAGCCCCAGCGTACGCAGGAACGACACCGCCCTGGCCCGCTCGGCCGCCCCGACGACCAGCGACAGGACGACGGCGACCAGCGCGTACGCCGCCAGCGCGACCGTCACCACGACGAGCGTCGAGCGGACGGTGCTGGTCAGCGGGTCCTCCTGGATGGCCGCCATGGCGCTCTCCTGGGAGACGACGCGGGCGGACGGGACCAGCCGCGCCAGCTCGGGGAGTGAGACGTCGCCCTTGATCAGCAGCGTGTTCACGGCGGGCCGCAACTGCACGCCGATGGGCACGACGACGAACTTGCCCGTGGTGAAGAAGCCGGGCACGGACTCGATCACGCCGCGCGTGGCGAGCTTGAGCCGCGACTGCCAGCCGATCTCAAGCGTCCCGCGTCCGCGCAGCTCAGGCGAGACGAGCACGCCGTCGGAGAGCGCGGGCAGGCCGACGGGGGCGTCGCCGAGGATGGCGCGCCACTGGGTCACGTCCACGGCGACGGCCTCGGCCCGTTCGGCGCCGTACCCGACCTGGACCCGCCCCGTCTGGGCGAGCACCACCTGCTCGACCCCGGCCAGGCGGCGTACCCGCTCGATCGCGTCGCCCGGGATCTCGCTCTCCGCGGTCACCCTGACCGGCGCGCCCACCTGCTGCCAGGCGGCCAGCCGCTGCGTGCTCGCGATCCCGTCGGAGACGACGGCGGCGAACACCGACACGCCGAGCGCGGGCAGCAGGATCAGCACCGGCAGCACGCTGCCGGATCGCGACCTGGCCGCTCTGGTCAGCCCGAGGAACGGCACGGCCGCGCGGGCGCGCGCGCTCAACCGGACGAAGAGCCGCAGCGGGTACGGATAGCAGCGCAAGGTGATCAGCGCCGCCGCCACGGTCAGCGCGATCGGCACCACCAGCAGGAACGGATCCTGCCCGGCCGACGCGCTCAGCCCTCGGGCCCGCAGCAGATAAGCCCCCGCCAGGGCCAGCACCACGACCAGCACCTCAAGCGTGATCCGCTTGGCGGACGGCCGGGCGGTGGCCACGTCCTCGCGCCGCTCGTGCAGCGGCGTGCGGTGCGTGAGGGCCGGCCCGACGGCGGCGAACCCGACGGCCACGACCACCACGACCACCGGCCCGGCGTGCACGACCGGCAGGACGGGGCCGGGCACGAGGTACGACAGCGCGTACCCGATCAACGCGGCCGGCACCACGGCCAGCGCGGTCAGGGCCGCCGCCGTGCCCGCAACCCGCGGCAACGACCCGCCCCGCGCGCGGGCCAGGCTCAGTGTGCGGTCGAGCTTGTCGGCCAGGAGCTGCACCGCGAGGACGATCACGCCGAGCGCCACGGCCAGCAGCCCGCCGAGCACCAGGTACATCACGGTCTGCGCGGTGGACAGCTCGGCGAGGAAGCCGCCGAGCAGCTCGGGCAGCCCGCTCACCAGCCGGTACGGGCTGGCCGTGCCCACGGTCTGCAGCGCCACGACCCGGTCGAACTCGTGCACGGCCGCCCGCAGCCCGGGCACGTCGAGCGCGTCGGCCGCCCGCGGTTCGAGGGGCAGGATCCAGCGGTAGGTCAGGTTGCGCCCCTCGCCGCTGAGCGCGGTGAGCCCGGCGTCGGACGTGAGCGTGGTGATGTGCCGGACGAAGTCCTGGCGGCCGGGCGGCTGCTCTTCGAGGATGCGCAGGATGTCGGAGTTGTGGGACCAGTAGCGGTCGCCGGGATCCTTGGCGCGGAAGGTGCCGACGATCTTGACGGCGGCATAGTCGTTCTCGCCGACGAACACCGTCTGGCCCAGCCGCAGGTTCATCTTGTCCAGGGCCTGTTCGACGACGCCCACCTCGAAGACCGGGATCGTCTCGCCCTCGTAGCGCGTCGTGGCGGGCGCGCCGGGCGCGCGCCCGCGCACCCAGTCCACGCGCCGGTCGGCGTCGGAGAGCCAGCCCAGGTTGAGGAAGGACTTGCCGCCGGTGCCGGTGATCGGCGTCAGAGTGGTCTTGGCGCTCATGTGGCCGGCGCCGGAGGGCGCGGTCACCGGGCGCAGCTGGGGCGGCAGGATCTCGCGCCAGAGGTGCTCGCGGGAGTCGAACTGGGCGCGTTCGCGCAGGTCCTCGGCTCGCGAGCCGGAGTTGACGGTCACGGCCAGGTCGGTCTGGACGGCGGGCGCGGCCTGGAGGTCGCGGCGCAGCGCCTCGTCGTACGCCGCCTGCGTCGCCCTGGGCAGGCCCGCGACCAGCAGACAGGCGCCCAGCGTCAGCACGAAGAGCACGGCGACCGTGCCCAGGTGCTCCCGGGCGAGCAGCCGGATCCTCACTGTCCCTCCCGGAAGGCGAGCAGCCGGAACCCCGCCGGGCGGCGAGCAGCCGGAATCGTCACTGTTCCTCCCGGAAGGCGAGCCCTTGCCGGCGCAGGTTGCGCGTCAGCCCGGCGACGATCGCGAACAGCACCCCGGCCACCAGCACCAGCATCACCCCGGTCGCCGCCCACGGGATGTCGAGCAGCACCCCCGGCGTGACGGCCGCCGCCTGGCCGGTCAGCACGATGTGCGGCACCACCAGCACCCCGACCACGATCGCCAGCCCGGTCCCGGCCACCAGCGACAGCCCGACCACGAACGTCTGCTCCATCGCGAGGATTCCGAACACCTGCCGCGAGTTCACTCCAAGCGCCCGCAGGATCGCGAACTCGGCCATCCGCTCCCGCGCCGCGACGGCCGCGTTGACCAGGAACCCCAGCACGGCGAAGACCAGTGCCGCCAGGAACCCCAGCATCAGCGCCCCCTGCAGCCCGCTGGCCAGCGGGTCGTTCTGCAGCGTCGCGGCCAGCGCCCGCTGGTCGAGCACGGAGACGTCCCATTCCGGGTGTCTCCCGAGCGCCGCCACGGCCGCCGCGCCGTCTCCGGCCAGCCACCATTCGGTGGCCGGCCGCGGCGACTGCGCCGCGGCGAGTTCGTGCGCCTGCACCGTGCTCCAGTCGGCCAGTACGGCCTTCTGCCCGGCCGGCGCGGTGGGCATCGTCGCGACGACGCCGACGACCTTGACCGTCTGGACCCGGCGGTCGATGCTGGCCTTCCCGACCTGCCCGACGCCCAGCTTGAGCGAGGCGGCCAGGTCGGCGGTGAGCACGACGGGCAGCGGCCCGAGCCGAGGCGGCGCCACGAACGCGGCCGCTCCCGGCCCGTCGCCGACGGTCATCGTGAGCGGCGGCGCGGCCATGTCGCGGCCGTCGGCGCGCAGGCCGGTCAGGGTGAGGCTCGCCTCGCTCTCCGGCGCGCCCGCGAGCAGGCCGCGCAGCGAGATCGGGTACGACAGCGCCCCGCTCCGCCCGGCCAGCGCCCGCAGGTCCACCTCGACCTGGTTGTCGCCGGGCTTGAGCACGCCGAGCGAGACCTCGCGCCACACGCCGAGCGCGTCGGACAGGACGAGCCGCAGCGGCAGGTCCGTGCTCACCCGGGCGGACAGGGTGAGCGTGGCGGGCCGGCCGGGCAGGTCCAGCTTGCCCGCCTGGTCACCGGCCAGGCTCCGCGACAACTCGGCGGTGGTCTGCGCCGACAGATCCGCACGAAGGTGGAACAACTGCCCCATCTTCGCGGCGTCCAGCGTGAGCAGCAGCGCGCTCTCGCCGCCGACCTCGCTCTGCCCCCGGTAACCGGGGGAGGCGGCGGTCAGGCCGGGCAGCGCGGTGAACGCGGTGCCGCGCCCGAGCGCGCCCAGCTCGGGCCCGTCCGGCGGCCCCGACAGCCGCAGGTCGG